>CANRBD010000036.1 GCA_947628765.1 uncultured Bacilli bacterium | reverse complement strand
TTCTTTTTTTGTGCAAAAATGGGAAATTCGCACGAAGAAATATACTAAAAACAGAGTTTAGTAAATTTAGAAAAAAAAGCAGGAATTTAGGTTATTTTTAGGGTATGTTTTATATGAAGGGGCTAGAAAGGAGGAAAATGAAAAAATTTTTGTTATTAGTTATTTTATTATTTTCTTGCAGTAAATGTCTCGCATTAGAATATACAGATTATTCTGATTATAGTGATTTTACTGATGAGTATATAGAAAGTAATGATTTAACAGATGTCAAAAAAGAAAGGAGGTATAAATATTATCGTTTAGAAAAAGAATATGGCCCCTATAATAATGAGACTACTTTAGAATATCCTTATATCGATAAAAATGATTTTATTGACAATGGTTTTTCAGCTTTCAGTTTAAATGAACCAGAAAAAGCTGATAATCGTATTATTGAATCAGTAAAAGGATATCATTACCGAAAAGTTAAAGATATTAATTATCTGGAATTAGTCTGTGATGGTCAAAATTCTAGTATTAGTGATTTGAAATTATATTATAATAATGAAGACATAGATTATCGAATAGAAAAAACGACAGATAATAATATTTTAAAAAAGAATGATAAAATTATTGTTTATTTTAATCAAAAAATAAACCTTAGATATTTAACATTAAAATTCAAATGGGATTTTGGAGTGATAAATGAGTCAAAGTTTAATATAATTAGTGGCTATAATGACGAACAATATACTTTTGAAACTTTAACATATTTAGGAATTTCTAATCAGCTTTGGAATGGCGTTAAAACTTGTTCATTTTCTAATGCTTGGGAGGATTTCTACTATCCTGGTAAAATGACTGAAAATGCGGTTTTGCAAAGGCTAGAGGAAGTAACTTTATACCGTTATAAAGATTTTTTGTATCATATTTATAAATTTAATCGTATTTATTATGATGAATATCTAAAAGAGGCGTTTAATGATTATATCTATAAAGATGAAACTTTATATAAAGATTATTATGCGAAAAGGACCAGAACGATTATTCCTAAATTACCAGTAAAATTGGATGCTCCAAGTCCGATAAGCCAGATCAAACAAGAGACTCAAAAAATAAACAAGGTAGAGCCTCAGCCAGAAAAACCTCTAATATTAACTAATTACCAAAATCATTATCCGACTGCTAGTAAGAAAATGTCAGAAAATAATGGTGTAATGTTTTATATATATTTGCCTTTTCTTTTAATTCTAGTCATATTAATTCTAGTTTTGTCGAAACTATATAAAAATAAAAAATAGTGTGTTAGAGTATAAACAGGGTGAGATAATGCTGACTATAGAAATTAGACCGATTAAGGGTGTGCTTTTTGTCCGGCTGTATGGTATTTTAGACAAATTTAATACATTTAAATTAAACACTGAAGTTTTAAATTTTCAAAAACAAGCCGGGATTAAAAACATTGTATTTAATGTTGGCGAGCTTGAAGATATTGATATTTATGGGAAAAAGGCTTTAGAAAATAGTTTTAACTTATGCAAAAAGAATAATGGACAAAGTTTTATTTGTGTATCAGATAATAAAAAAATTATCAAAAAGCTTAAAGATGTATTTAGTAAGCAAGATTTACTTAATGATGAACTTACAGCTCTTAAAATAATTAATTCATAAAAGGAGGAATAAAAATGGAGTTTACTAAAACAATTTATGATAATGAAAAATTAATATATAAACTAGCCAATTATTTTCCCTATTATTCAGATAAAGAAGATTTAATTCAAGCCGGTTTTAAAGGCATGATTGATGCCTATCACAATTTCGATGAAACTAAAGGTGCTAAATTTACCACATATGCCTATACCTATATTTTGGGGGAAATGCGTGAAGTAGTAAGAAAGTCCCAAGGAGTTAAAATTAGTAAAGAAATTACTACATTAAAAAATAAGATTGACAAAGCTCGTGAGCGCCTTATGCAATCTTTAATGCGGGAACCGACTAATATGGAATTAAGTCAATATTTAGGCGTTTCCCTTGGAGAATTAGAAGAAATTTTAAATGCTAAAGTGACAGTAACAAGTATTGATAATAATGTAGGGGATACTAATATGATGTTAGAGGAAATCATTGGGGCCCCGGAAACGGATATCGATTCTCTTATTTTACTTAAAACTGAACTAGAAAATTTAGAAGAACCAGAACGGACCATTATGTTTGCGAGATATTATGAAGATATGACACAAACAGAAGTGGCTAATAATCTAGGACTTAGTCAAGTAGATGTGTCTAGGAGAGAAAAAAAAGTTTTGACTAAAATCCGTGGCAAATTGACTTTTAATGGTAATTAAATTATAATTAAAAATAGGTGAGGTATATGCAGAAGGGATTTACACTAATTGAATTAGTAATGGTAATTTTGATTTTAAGTGTTTTAGCTTTGATAACGGTTCCAACTATTAATAGTATTATTAAAGATTCTAGGGAAAAATCATATAATAAACAAATTGAATTAATTCAAAAATCAGCTAATACTTATATGTCGATGCCTAGTCATTCTTTGGAACTACCAAAAAAAGATGCGGCTACATGTTATGTTACAATAAAGATGTTACAAAATGCTGGGCTTTTATCTGATGAAGACATTTTAAATCCAAATTATCAAAAAGGTAGTACAGAAAAAACCAAGGCTAATGAAAAGCTTGACCAAGCAGTAGCCGTAACTTTTAAGGATAATAAATATGTTTATGAATATGTATATGAATATTCAAATGATAAAATATGTACATCATAAAACCTTAGTTTTTTAGCTAAGGTTTTCAAATCTTAGTAAAAAAACAAGACAATTACATATAATTATGATATACTTAACTTGCCATTATTTAGGTTATGTATTATAATAAAAGAACGAAATAATTACATGAAGGAAGTGAACTATGAGTAAGAATTTGGTTATTGTGGAATCGCCAACTAAGGTAAAATCAATTAGTAAATATTTAGGACCTAATTATACGGTAACATCTAGTAAAGGTCATATTAGGGATTTATCCACTAAAGGCAAATTTGGTTTTGGTGTTGATATTGAAAACCACTTTAAACCTGATTATGTAACGATAAAAGGGAAAAAGAAAGTTATTGATGAACTAAAAAAGGAAGCTAAAAATGTAAGTACGATATATTTAGCTACCGACCCTGATCGTGAAGGAGAAGCTATTGCTTGGCACATTTATGACGTTTTAGGACTAAAAGATAGTGAATATAAGCGTGTTTTATTTTCGGAAATTACTAAAAAAGGTGTTACCGATGGTATTAAAAACGCTGGTAAAATTGATAGAGATTTAGTTAATAGCCAAGAGACTAGAAGAATTTTAGATCGTATTATTGGATTTCGCTTAAGTAAATTAATTCAATCAAAAACCGATGGTACTAGTGCCGGTAGAGTTCAAAGTGTGGCTTTAAAATTAATCGTCGATAAAGAAAGAGAAATACAGGCTTTTAATCCTAAAGAATATTGGACTATAACGGCTAGTTTTAAGGATTTTGAAGCAGAATTATTTGAACACAAACATAAAAAGATAGAAATTCCAAATGAACTTGAAGCTAATAAAATATTAGAAAAGCTTTCAAATGCTTTTGAAATTGAAGATGTAACAAAAAAAGAAAAACAGAAATCTTCAAAAGCACCTTTTACTACTAGTACAATGCAACAAGAAGCATCAAGTAAGCTAAAATTTGGAGCTCGTAAAACAATGAATGTGGCACAAAAGCTATATGAAGGAATAGATTTGGAAAATGAAACCGTGGGTTTAATTACTTATATGCGTACGGACTCAATTAGATTAGCTGATGAATTTGTAAGTGAAACCTATAAATTTATTGAAACAAAATATGGCGAAAAATATGTTGGACGTATTAAGATAAGTAAAAAAACTGAAAATGTCCAAGATGCGCATGAAGCTATTAGACCAACAAGTATTCAAAGAACACCAGAAAGTGTTAAAGCGTATTTAAAAGATGATGAATATAAATTATATCGTTTAATTTATTATCGTGCTTTAGCAAGTCTTATGCGTGATGCTAAAGTAGAAGGAACCACAGTAATCTTAAATAATAATGATTATCAGTTTAAAGCGACTGGTCAAGTTATCGTTTTTGACGGTTATTTAAAAGCCTATAAGGATTATGAAGATACTAAAAACGATGAACTTCCTCCTCTTGATACTTATCAATCAAAAGTCATTGTTTCTAATGACATTACTAAAGAACAACATTTTACTCAACCACCAGCTAGATATACTGAGGCTAAACTTATCAAAGAGATGGATGAACTTGGTATTGGTAGACCAAGTACATATGCTACGATTATGGAAAATATTAAAAATCGTGGTTATGTAAATTTAATTGATAAAAAATTCGTACCAACAGACATCGGCTTTGAAGTTACTGATAAACTTCAAGAATATTTTAATCATATTATTAATGTTGAGTATACTGCTGGCATGGAAACTGATTTAGATAAAATTGCCGAAGGTAAAGAAGTTTGGTATGAAGTTTTAGATAAATTTTATAAAGACTTTGAAACATCCGTTGAAGAGGCACTAGAAAAAATGCCTAAAAAAGAAGCCAAAGAAACTGGCGAAATGTGCCCCGAATGTGGTCATCCATTAGTTATTAGAAAAGGAAAATACGGCGAATTTGTAGCTTGTTCTAATTTTCCAAAATGTAAATACATTAAAAATGAACCACGTGAAGAAAAAATTATTTGTGATTGTCAAATTGCGATGATGGTAAAATTGTTGAAAAACGAAGCCGTAAAGGGAAAATCTTTTATGGATGCAATAATTATCCAAAATGTCAGACGGCTTATTGGGATATGCCTACAGGCGAAAAATGTCCTGAATGTGGAAGTATGCTTACAGAGAAAAAAGGTAAGATAAAATGTAGTAGCTGCGACTTTACAAAGTAGCTACTCTTTTCTTTTGACTTTCTATGTAAATGCAGTATAATAAAAGTAGCGGGGTGATAAAGTGACGAAAGAAAAAATTGACCCAAAGGCTTTTAGTTTATGGCTTCATCATGGACAGTCAGCGGTAAGAATTGAAATTCCATATACTAAAAGAGGTATTAAAGGAATGAATGTTGGGGGCAAGGAAACTTACCTAATGGCGATTGATGCTTTTACGACTCAATTTTCAAACATCGATGAGCTTATAAATTATATAAGAGAAAAGGCTTTGGCGAGAATTAAAACGATTCCTAATGAAGAAATAAATATGCGCATTACTTATAATGGTGATTATCCTTTTAATGGTAATTTATCTTTGATTTTTAGTGATAATATAGAACTAATACAATTTATAAATGTTAATCAAATAAAAGGAAGATTTCATTTTTTAAATCCTTATGTTTATAATTGGCAAAAATTTATCTTTGAAACTTTTAAAAATCATCCTTATAGTGCCGAATACCGAATGTTTATGACTAATTTAAATAATCCATATTATGCCAGTGATTTATTAATAACGTTAGCCAAACACAAAGGTGAGATTTTAAATCAAGAAGAGTGTGTTATTGGCCCTTTAAGTGAATATTATAATATTCGCGGAAATACTATTGCCAATAAACATTTAGAAACTGAGCTTAAAAAAATTTATCAAAATAAAATTGTGCCCTTTAATGAAAGAGCGGAACAAAAAAGTCAAAACTTTAGATCTACTATAGAACCCGTAAGATTTGTAAAGACCTCTAAAAATGAGGCGTATAATAACGATCAACCATACCAACTTAATTTGTTTGCTGAAAATGATAATCATAAAACCCGTTAATAAGGGGGCTTAAAGATGAATGACTTAAAAAAATTTATTGATTACTTAACTTATGAAAGGCATTTTGCGGAGCACACAATTATTAATTATAAAAAAGATTTAACGGAATTTTATCGTTTTTTAGATAAAAAAAATATTAAAGATATCGATGTAACATTTCTTAGATTATATTTAAAAAAATTGTATGATAATAAGTATTCGGCATCCTCTATTTCGCGAAAGATTAGTGCTTTAAGAAGCTATTTTCGATTTTTAGTGGCTGAAAATAAAATGGATAATAATCCAATGATACTTATTAGTAATCCTAAAAAAGAAAGAAAATTACCAACATTTTTAAATGTAAATGATTTGGAAAAATTGCTGGCGGCACCAGATTTAAATACTGCTGACGGACAAAAAGAAGCTCTTATCCTAGAACTTTTATATTCAACTGGTATTCGCGTAAGTGAACTTATAAACATTAAAGTTAAAGATATTGATTTTGCTGAAAGAAAGATTTTAGTTTTAGGTAAAGGTAATAAGGAACGCTATGTGTATTATGGCAGTAAAGCTAGTCAGCTATTAGATATATTTATTCATAATGGTCGAAAATTTTTGCCGGCTTCAGATTATTTAATTCCTAATAAGCATGGTCAAAAATTAAATGACCGAATGGTACGTTTGATGATTGATAAACTTGCTAGAAAAGTTAATCTTAATGTCCATGTAACGCCCCATGTTTTAAGGCATACTTACGCAACTCATATGTTAAATGAAGGTGCTGATTTAAAAAGTGTTGGAGATTTGCTGGGACATGAAAATTTATCGACAACGCAGATATATACTCATGTATCTAATGAGAGACTTCGAAAGGTTTATTTAGATAGTCATCCACGGGCAAAAAAATAGTAATATAAAAGGAGGCTACAGAATGAAAATTTTATGTGTTGGGCATATTACTTATGATATAACTTTTATATCCGATAATTTTATCAAAGAAAATTCAAAAACTAGGTTTCATGAAAAAACGGAATGTGTTGGTGGACCAACGACGATTGCCGCTTTTTTGCTGGCTAAATGGCATGAGGATGTCGAAATGGCCGGGGTTATTGGTGATGATGACTATGGCAGGCGAATAAAAAAACATTGTACTTTGAATCATGTAAAAACTAATTATTTAGAATTAAATCCCAATGTTGAGACTTCTCATAGTGTAATTTTAGCTAATAAAGAAAATGGTTCCAGAACAATTATGATGTATGTTCCAAAGGGTGAGTCTTTAAAACCATTGGTATTAAATGAACAACCAGATATTATTTTAATAGATGGTCATGAATATGAAGCTAGTTTAGAATTACTTAAAAAATATCCCAAAGCCATTAGCGTTATTGATGCTGGAAGAGATCGCAAAAATGTAGTAGAACTAGCTAGTAAAGTTAATTATTTAGTTTGTTCTAAAGAGTTTGCCGAAAGAGTTACAGGAATTAAAATTGATTTTAGTGAAAAACAAACCTTAGTAAACGCTTTTACTAAAATGGAAAATATGTTTAAAAATAATGTTGTGATTACTTTAGAAGCCGAAGGAGCCCTTTATCGTTATAATGGACAGATTAAAATTATGCCTTCTATTAAAGTGAAAACTATTGATTCAACGGGTGCTGGGGATATTTTTCATGGAGCTTTTGTCTATGGCCTTGCTCAAGGATTTGATTACGAAAAAACTTTAAAATACGCTAGTATTGCGGGGGCATTATCAGTTACTAGAGTAGGTGGTTATAAATCAATTCCTACTTTAGAAGAAATGAAAGAAGTTTATGAGCAAGTTAAATGAAATAGTTTTTATTAATAGTTTTCCTAAACTTGATCTTCATGGATTTGATCGTGATAGTGCGCGCGTAGCTATTAATGATTTTATTAATGATAATCACATTATGCAAAATGAATTATTAGTAATTATTCATGGTGTTGGTACAGGTATAATCAAAGAAGAGACACATAAAACTTTAAAACAAAATCATTTAGTACTTGATTATAAAATTGATTATTTTAATGAAGGATGCACCATTATTCAAATAAAAATTTAAAAAATGTTTTTCTCGAATAAAATTGCTGATAAGTAAGGGATGACTATCATCATCCTTTTTTATATATAAGTAAAGTGCGTTATTTAAATAGAAAATATTAAAAATATATTGTGTCATTGCTCAAACATAAGTAACAAAGATGGGAAGATAATAAAAATAAGTAAAAACTAAAGAGATTATATTGATTAAAAGATTTAAGTATAAGAATGTGAACAAGTACGGTCGCAAGTGGTGAAAATTTGTCTACTGAGAAACACAAAATAAATATTATATATTTTGTGTTACAAATACCAAAAATTAGTGTAAAATAATATATAGGTGGTAAAATGAAAATCGGAATTTTTGATTCAGGTAGCGGTGGCCTTACAGTTCTTAAAGAGCTGATTAATGATTATCCTAATAATGAATATATTTATTTTGGTGATACTTTGAATTTACCATATGGCACTAAAAGTAAAGATGAATTAGAAATTAGAGCTGATTTAATTATCGATTTTTTTAAAAAGCAAAAAGTAAATATGGTTGTTATTGCTTGCGGAACTATCAGTTCTAATATATATTCTAAAATTAAAGATAAATACGGTATGACACTGATTGATGTATTAACACCAACTATTAAATATATAACTGATAATAAACTTACGGATATTGGGGTTTTAGGTACACCAATGACTATTCAAAGTGGATACTTTAGTGAAATTGCTAAAAGTGAGGTAGCTTGTCCGTTATTAGTGCCACTTATTGAAAATGGCAAAAAAGATACAAAAGAGTGTGAAGAGATTGTTATCGATTATTTAAAGAGATTACATAATCCTAAAAATATAATTTTAGGTTGTACGCATTATCCTATTTTAAGTGATATAATTAAGAAGCATAGTAAAGCGAAATTAATTAATATGGGTAAATGCGTTTCACAATATTTAAATCTTACTAATATAGGTATACCTAAAGTAACTTTGTATTTTTCTAAAATAGATGAAACTTTAAAAGATAATGTATATAGTATTTTAAAGCAAAACTATGAAATACAAGAAAAAATTATATAAAGGAGAAAATATGGATAATTTAAAGAAAATATTGCTAGCAATCGTAGGAATTATTATATTTATTGGATTTATGTTTTTCTTTATTTATGCTTTTGCTTTTTTAATCATTATAGGTGTAATATATTATATATATCGTAGATTTTTTAGAAAAAAGACAAAGGTTAAGACGAATAACAAAACCATTTCACCAATTATTATTGATATGGAGGACGATGAAAAAGAGCCTAACAAAAATCGTTAGAGCTCTTTTTTTCTATAGAACTAAATATAATTATTTAGAATATTTAGTACCGCTTAATTGTTGTTGACCCATTTGTACAAGTCTTTTAGTAATTTCTCCACCTACAGAACCATTAGCTCTTGAAGTAGCATCTGGACCCATATTAACGCCTAATTCGTTAGCGATTTCATATTTCATTTGTTCGATAGCTTGTTTAGCTCCTGGAACAACGATTTTATTAGTATTACTTGCCATTATCTCACCTCCTGTACATTTTTATAGTGTGTACATTTGGCGATAAAATACATTTTTTTTAATGGAAATTTTTGCTAAAGCAATTCTTTAAATTTGGTATCTTCAAAGTTGGTAATGACTTCAACATTTTCAAGACATTTATCGATTAACTTTTCATAATTTAAAGACATTTCATAGTCTTCACATAAAGCTAATTTGGGATTTATTACTGGATGCTTCGGAACAAAAATAGTACAACAATCTTCAAATGGTAAAATACTTGTTTCATATGTGCCGATTTGCGTAGCTAAATTAATAATTTCTAGTTTGTCTAAGCAAGCTACAGGTCTAATTATAGGCTTATTAGTAACATTATTTATGCATTCGATACTACTTAAAGTTTGACTAGCTACTTGACCGATGCTTTCACCGTTAATGATTATTTTAGCGCCAATTTTTTCTGAATATTTTTCAGCTATTCGATACATCATTCGGCGCATTATGGTTATCATATAAGTGTCAGGACATTTTTTAAAAATTTCTTCTTGAATTTCTGTAAAAGGAATTACATGTACTTTTATATGCCCTGAATATTGATTTAAAATGGAAGCTAATTTTAAAACTTTATTTTTAGCTTCAATGCTTGTATGTGGTGGGGAATCAAAATAAATACATTCAACATTAACACCACGTTTTAGAGTTAAATATCCAGCTACTGGGCTATCAATGCCACCACTAAGCATTAAAAGACCTGTTCCTTGAATGCCGACAGGATAACCGCCCGCACCTTTAATTTCATCAGTATAAATAAATGTTCCATTATTTCTTATTTCAATAGTTAAGGTAATATCGGGATTGTGGACATCAACTTTAAAATTAGAATTTTTTAAAATAAGTCCGCCAATTTTACTACTAAATTCCATTGAAGGAATGGGAAAATTTTTATCAGCTCTATTAGTTACGACTTTAAAAGTTTTTTTACTTTTATCCATAATTTCTAAAGCTTTGCCTAAAATTTCCTCAGTATTATTATTTACCTTATGACAAATAACTATACTATAAATACCAAAAACTTTTTGAAGTTTTAAAGCTGTTTTATAGGCGTCATCACATTCAATATACATACGCACACGATCTTTTTTAATAGTTATATTGTCATCTAAAACTCTCCTAATATTCTTTTCTAATGTATTAATAAAAAAATTGCGGTTATCTTTTTTAGTAGTAAGTTCACCATATTTAATTAAAATAAGCTGGTCCATGATAATCCCTCATTTCCTAGACTATTATACAATATTTTTACGGATAAACAAAGAAAAATCTTATTTTTATTGCATATTTTAAAGAAGTATGATATATTTAAAAAGAAGGGAAACACTGATATCGATCAGTGCTTACCTACTGGTGGGTAAGCACTTAGCTAAATATAGCTAGGTGCTTTTTTTGTAAACCAAATCCCCCTAAGAGAACAAAATTAACAAAATAATGATTATTAGTAAAATAGTGATTAAAAAATCCTTCTTACTCATAAACATCTCCTACTTTCTATTAAAGTAGGCAAGCACCGGCAAGATATACAACATTCCCCTTAAGCAACAATAATAAATGTTGTATATCTTGCCGGTGCTTGCCTACTTTAATAGAAAG
>CANRBD010000035.1 GCA_947628765.1 uncultured Bacilli bacterium | reverse complement strand
TTTATTGGATATAAAAATATAAACCAAAAAAACAAAATTAGAAGTTCTAATAAAGTTTATTTTAATAAAATTTTATGTCTTCAAAAGGAAGATGAAGTTTACTTAAAATACTTATATGCTATCCGTGATGGCAAGCGCGCAACAGAAGTTATTATTGAAGATGAAGAGGTTAGTTTATTGCCGCTCAAAAATAAAGAAGAAAACACAAATTATCAAATTAACGATTTATGTAATTTAGAAATCCCTTTCCATCAAGATTTAATGCCAATATATAAAGAAGCTAAAGATAGTTTTGATTATTTAAAAAAAGAGTGTATTAAAGGCCTTAAACGTATTTTTGGAAATACTGCCCCTAAAAAATATGCGATAAGGCTAAAGCATGAACTTGATGTAATAAAAAAAATGGGCTTTTGCGATTACTTTTTAATCGTTGCGGATTACATTAATTTTGCCAAAAAAGAAGGCATTTTAGTAGGCCCAGGTAGAGGTAGCGCCGCCGGTTCATTAGTAGCTTATTTATTAGATATTACTACAGTAGATCCACTAAAATATAATTTGTTATTTGAACGATTTTTAAATGAAGAACGTATTAGTATGCCGGATATCGATGTTGATTTTGAGGATACTAGACGTGATGAAGTATCTGAATATTGTATTCGAAAATATGGCCTAAAAAAAGTGGCTCCTATTATTACTTTTGGTACTTTAGGTGCGAGACAAGCAGTAAAAGATGTTGGCCGCGTTTTAGAGATAGATACTAAAAAGATAGAGGCCTTAAGTAAAAATATGGATGCGCATAAGAGCTTACTAGAAAATTCCAAACTAATAGGAGTTAAAGATTTACTTCATTTTAACGATGATTTAAAAATGGTGTATAAAATAGCTTTAAAATTTGAAGGATTAAAACGTCATAGTTCAATCCATGCTGCGGGAATTGTCATGTCTAAATATGATTTAGATGAAATCATTCCGTTAGATCGTAGTCATAGTGATTTTTATACAACTGGTTATGATATGACTTATTTAGAGGAAATAGGCCTTTTAAAAATGGATTTTTTAGGGCTTAAAAATCTTACTTTAATTAACAATATTTTATCAGAAATTAGCGATTTAACTTTCGATACAATTCCTTTAGATGATCCTTTAGCCTTAAATATATTTACTAAAGCCAATACAGTTGGCGTATTTCAATTTGAATCCGAAGGAATGATTAATTTTTTAAGAAAATTTAGACCAACAACATTTGAAGATATATGTGCAGCCCTAGCGTTATTTAGGCCAGGACCAATGGGCAATATTGATTCATATATTAAAAGAAAACAAGGCAAAGAAAAAATTGACTATATCGACCCTTCGCTAGAGAATATATTAAAACCGACTTATGGTATTATTATATATCAAGAACAGATTATGCAAATAGCTAATGTTATGGCCGGTTATAGTTATGCGGAAGCCGATATTTTAAGAAAAGCTATGAGTAAGAAAAAAGAAAACGTTTTAAAAGAAGGTAAAACTAAATTTATTCAGCAAAGTGTGGCAAGAGGTTATGAGGAAAAAATAGCAACTAAAGTTTACGATTTAATTTTAAATTTTGCTTCTTATGGTTTTAATAAATCACATTCAGTAGCTTATGGGGTTATTTCATACCGTATGGCTTATTTAAAAGCCCATTATCCAAAATTATTTATGAAACATTTACTGTCTTTAGCAATTAATAGTGAAACTAAAACTAAAGAATATATGTATGAATGTAAGCTAAATAAGATTAACATTATTGCCCCTTCTATTAACCAAAGTACGGATAACTATTTTATTACAGATAAAGGAATTGTTTTCCCTTTGACGAACATCAAAAATGTTGGTATTGCTGCAGTTAAAACTATTATGTCTGAACGTACAAAGGGTAATTTTAAAGATATTTTTGATTTTGTAAAAAGATGTTATGGGAAAACAGTTAATACTAAAACTTTAGAACAGCTTATTTTAGCTGGTGCTTTTGATAATATGGGCTTTAATCGTAAAACGCTTATTAATAATTTAGAAGTAATTACCAACTATGCAGAAATAGGTGAACTTTTAGAAGATTCTATATTAAAACCAGAACTAGAAATTGAAAATGAATATACTCAAAATGAAATTATGAGTCATGAACTAGCAGTATTTGGTTTTTATTTAAGTAATCATCCAATTACCGAATATAAACTTAAAAACAAAAATGTGATTGATTTAAGACAATTAAATTCTTATTTTGATCGAGTTATTGAATTAATTGTTTATGTCGAAAAAATTAAAGTTATCGATACAAAGAAAAAAGAAAAAATGATGTTTATTACTGGTAGTGATGAGCTTTCTAAAGTTGATATTGTGTTATTTCCAAAGGTTTATAATCGTTATTATGATCTTAAAGTAGGGGATACCATTAGCGTAATTGGTAAGGTTGAAAAAAGATTTGATCAAATGCAAGTAATTGCTAGTACAATTAAAAAATTATCCTAAAAAATATATCTTTTTTAAAAAGAAAATGGTATGATATATGTAAGAGGTGAGAATATGAAAGGGGAAAAAGTTAGAATTATTATTATCTATATACTCATATTTGTCATTGTTGCTTTAGTTAGCTATTTAATTTATACCATAATGAGTAGCCAGCCAGTTAAAAAAGAGCCAGTTAGCGAGAAAGAAGACCAAAGCAACGAAATTTCTGAAAAATGTACTTTTGATATGACACTAGCTGAATATGGTGAAATTATAAATGGTAATAAAAGTAAAATATGCGGTGGTATGAACAAAATTAATATTACTGACATTATGTTAAATCAGCAAAACTTAAATGTGATGATTGTTTATATGAATGGTAAAATTGATCAAACTGATAGAGATACCGGTATTTATATCGATGGTGATTTAGCTGCTCGATATGCAGCCAATAATTATATTAATTCGATGGGTATTTTCGATAATAAATTATTTATTTATGCTCATAATGATGAAGAATTAAATGTTATGGCTTATAATAGTGCGGGAAGTAAAGTTTATGATTTAGCGCAAACATTATCATCGGCTAGAATTACCGATCAAGTATTAGCCGATTTAGCCAAAAACCATGAAGGCTTGAAAATAATTGTTGATCCAACTAATATTGATCAAAATACTGTACAGTTTGCAGCTAATGAATTTACTTTTGCCACTAACTCCGGTTTAGATTGTACTACCGGTATGTATAGTGGGTCTATTTATAAAGTTGCTTTTACCGGTGAAGAATTTGCGGCTCCACAATTTATCAATTTTGTAAATTGTCCAGCTCCACAATAGTACTAAAAAAGATGTAAACTAATTATTGTTTACACCTTTTTTAATATACTGAATTATATTTTTTCTTTCTTCCTCTTTACTGTTTTGCCAAACCATTTCGAAAAAAACACCCATGCCTGGCAAAGTCTCTTCGGCATTTTCTTTTAATGAAGATTCAATAGAATCTCTAATTTCTTTTTCATCTGAATTTTTAAAGTTATCTTTTATGTAATCTCTAATACTTATATTCATATTCCACTATCCTTTCTATCATCATTATGGTAAGAAAATAAATTTTTATTCAGCTATTGTATATTTTTATAAAAAAATAGTGTATAATGATAATAGAAATGGAGGAATAAAAGTGATTGCGTTAATTATTGTTGGGGTTATTATTTTATTATTAGTAATTTATGTAATAGTTACTTATAATGGCCTTGTAAATTTAAAAAATACTATTAAAGATGCTTGGGCAGGAATTGATGTTTTATTAAAACGAAGAAACGATTTAATTCCTAATTTAGTAGAAACCGTTAAAGGTTATGCAAAACACGAAAAAACTACTTTAGATGCCGTTATCGAAGCTCGTAATAAAGCTGTAGATGCAAGTACTCCAGCAGCTGAAATGCAAGCCGCTGGTGAGCTTACTAATGCTTTAGGAAGACTATTTGCTTTATCAGAAAGTTATCCTGATTTAAAAGCTAATACGAACTTTTTAGATTTACAAAACAATTTAACTGATACAGAAAATCAGATTTCTAATGCGCGCCAAATTTATAATGATGCCGTGATGGTTTATAAAAACAAATTAGAAATGTTCCCATCAAACATTATTGCTAATATGTTTGGCTTTAAACCTGAAGCTTTCTTTGAAGCTGCGGAAGCTGAAAAAGAAACCCCACAAGTTAAATTTTAAGAAAAAAGCACCGATTGGTGTTTTTTACATGACTTGATAATTAGATGTATTGTAATTGCCGGAATATGATTGTTTAACTAAATTTTCAAGATTAGTAACTCTTTGTTCAAGATTATTAACTTGGTTACTTAAAGTATTGATTTCCGAAGTTGTATAACTAGGTGTACTAGTCATCGTAGTCATAGTTGGGTATCCCATCGGCATAGGCATCGGCATATTTACGCCACCGATAGGTAGTGGTCCTGGCATGCCACCAACCATGCCACCATAAACTGGATATGGCGTGCTGCCACAATTACGATCTTTTGACAAATTTAATTCCCCCTTTTGTTATTCTAATTAATTATATGATATTTATCTATTTTTGTTAATTTAATTTATGTAAACATACTTTTATTTTTCTATATTTCTCTTATAATATGATATACTAAAGGTGGTGATGTTATGAGGCTTAAACATGTTAAAGGAGCTATAGAGGTTATTGAAGCTTCTGATTATATAATTAAAAACCCCGGAAACTATAAAGGTATCTTCCACAGTTTATTTCATAATAATAATCCGATACATTTAGAAATCGGAATGGGGAAGGGACAGTTTTTAATCGAGATGGCTAAAGCAAATCCACATATTAATTTTATTGGCATGGAAATGTATGATAGTGTTATGATAAGAGCGGTTCAAAAACAAAATGAGCAACAGTTACCTAATTTAAAGTTAATTAAAATGGATGCTACCAATATCGAAGACATCTTCGATCATGAAATCGATGTTTTATATTTAAACTTTTCTGATCCATGGCCTAAAAATAGACATGCTCATCGCCGACTTACTAGTGAAAGATTTTTAAAACGTTATGATATGATTTTTAAAAATAAAAAAACTATTATTCAAAAAACCGATAATCGTAAATTGTTTGAGTTTTCTCTTAAAGCCTTTACTGATTACGGTTATAAAATTGAAGAGATTTCTTTGGACCTTCATCAAGACGATTTTCCTAATATTACTACCGAATATGAAGAACGTTTTGCTAATATGGGGATGCCAATTTATATGGTAAAGGTTATTAAGTAGACACTTATTTACATGTAAAGTTTTTAAAAAAATATCCAAACTAATTAAAGTTTGATATAATTTAAGAAAGCAGGTGTTATATGAAAAAGAAAGGTATTATTCTTTGTTTGTTACTGGTAATGCTAACAGGATGCACCATTGTTAGGATTGATACCACCAGTATCGACAATATTGTCGATGTTGTACTTTCTAAAAATAATACTTTATATAACCGTGTGGGCATTGGATATAAGTATTATGTACCAAGGGGAGTTACTTATATCGATAGCAGTGGATCTAATGATAGACTTTATTCAAATGGTGTGTATTACTACCTATATTTGGATGAAATTAACTACTATTATAAAAATAGTATTAAATTTAAAACTGATTCATCTAAATATTATTCTAAAAAAATTAGAAATGATGGTAATATTGGGTATTTAGAAATTACCGAGAAAAAAGATGATTTGTACTTAATTGAATTTGTTTATAATTATGCTAAAATTGAAGCTTTAGTGCCAAAAGATGAAATTGAAACAACAGTTTTAAATTCTTCTTACATTTTATCGACAATAAAGTACAATCATAATATAATAAAATTATCATTAGATGATGATTTCCTAAATACTAAGGAAGATAAATATGAAGAATTTACTTCTAAAGGTCAAAGTGATAACTTCTTAAAGTATGAAGAAAAATAAGATTAGAGGTGTAGAAAATGGGATTAATGGATAAATTTAAAAATTTATTTACCGAAGAAGTAGAAGAAGAAATTCCGGAAGAAGAACCGATAAAGAAAGAAGTCATGCAGGTAGAAATTCCTGCGCCTATAAAAAGAAGCGATGAGGTAAAAAGAGAATTACCGGAATTAGATAAGCAAATAGAACCGGAGTTACCAAAAAAAGAAGAATATAAATTTCCATTCTTTGACGATGACGATTTTAATGCTTTAGAACCAGAACCAGTACCTAAAAAGTCTTCTTATCGTAAAGAACCTAAAGAGGTTTATAATCCGGTAAAAGAAGAAAAAAAGGTGTTTAAACCAACACCAATTATTTCACCAGTATATGGAATTTTAGATAAAAATTACCAAAAAGAAGATATTAAGAAAAAAGGCGATAAACCACGTAGTTATTATAGTCCAAAAGAAGCTACTGTAGATGAAATTAGAAATAAAGCTTATGGAACTTTAGAAGATGATTTAGAAACAACTTTATTTGGTCGTAATCGCGCTTTATTCGAAGAAGAAGAAAAAGAAAAAAAACCAGTTGATATGGCTATAGATGATTTAGATACTGATGAAAGTGTAATTGATGCGCTTAGTAAAGAAGATGACTTTGATGATGATTTATTAGGTGAAAAATTACGTCATAGTCTTTCAGAAGCTGATTCTGAACTTACGGATTTACTAGAAGAAGAATTAAGCAAAGATGATTTAACAGAAAAAGAAAATAAAGTACCTAAAAAACCAAAAACCAAAAAAGAAGAATCAAAAAAAATAAGCGATACTGAACTATTTGATATGATTGACTCCATGTATCAAAAAGGAGATAAATAATGATTAATGTGATGGATTTAATGAGTATTATCTTTTATATCGGTTTAATTATTTTAGTAATAGCTTTAATTGTTTTAGTTTTTAAAGCTATGAAAACCCTTAATAAAGTAGATCGTACTTTGGACGATATTAATGAAAAATCGTCAAAATTAGATGGTTTATTTCATATTATAGATAGTACAACTGATGCCGTAGTTGGTGTTAGTGACAGAATAATTTCATTTGTTGCCTCTAGTATTGAAAATTTAATAAATAGAAAGAAGGTAAAGAAAAATGAGTAAAAAAAGAGGAATTGGAAAATTTTTAGCAGGTGCCGGTATAGGTGCAGCATTAGGACTTTTATTTGCTCCTAAGAAAGGTTCAGAAACAAGACAAGATTTAAAAAACATGTTTGATGATTTAGTTAATAAAGTTAGAAATGTCGATGCTGAAGATGTGAAAATAGCTGTTGAAAATAAAATCGAAGAATTAAAATCTGGTTTAGAAAAATTAGATAAAGAAACTGTTTTAGCCGCTGCTAAAAAACGTGCTAAAAAGCTTCAAGAACAAGCTGAAGAATTAGTCGATTATGCGATTGAAAAAGGCACTCCAGTTATTGAAAAATCAGCTCAAGCTATTAAAACTAAAGTTATTGAAGTTTCTGAACAAGTCATTGAAAAATTAAAAGAAAAATAAAAACAGTTAGAAAAATTTCTAGCTGTTTTCTTTTCTATGCCAAGCCTCATCTATTAAGCGCTTAAATAAATTAATGTTTTTATCTTCCACTTCCGGGTGAAATTGTACACCGAGGATAAAAAGATTATCATTTTTATATTCCAAACCTTCAATTACCCCTTGGTCATCATGACAAGAAATTTGAAGTTCATCATCATTATAAAGGTTAATCATATATGAGTGAAGACTTAAAACATCAATGCGATCTTGCTTGTAAATATCATATAATTTAGAAGCTTTATCGATATTCACAAAATGTTTTGATTGTTCGATTTCATCTCTTGTGATATCGGCGATATAATGTTTTTCAATTTTCGTTAAATAGTTAATTTTATCTTGTCTAATCTGCTTAAATAAATTAGTTAGACTTTCTTCATCAACATTAATATTTTGATCTTTAAGTTTCTTTTCTAAATAAGAATAAACCCCAATTATCTGCATACCCATACAAATACCTAATAAAGGTTTGTTATGCTTTTTCGCATAATTAACTAGTTTAAAAGCATATGGCTCCATTTTACGTCCACCACAGATTAAAAAAGCATCACACATTTCTAAACTTTCTTCATGTAAAGTTCCACTGTCTAAAAGTAGTCCAATAGGAATACCACCGGCTTCAAAAATTCGCTTGCAGTAATTATTGATAAAAGAATAGGTATCATTATAAGGATCATCATCTTCAAATAAATGTGATGTTGGTAAAATACCAATTTTTATTTTGTCCATATTATACCTCCTTAGTTATATTTTATCATATCTAAATTTATTTGGAAAGTGCATATAAAATGACAAAAAACATATTTTTAAATAGAGGTGGATTATGAAAAAGCTGTTAGTATTTTTAGTATTTATGATGTTATTTATTTTTCCTGTTAAAGCAGATGAATTAAAACTGGCGGAAAATGCAAAATCAGCAATTTTAATCGAAGCTAGTACAGGCAAAGTGTTATTTGAAAAAAATGCCGATGAAAAACTAGTGCCGGCTAGTATGACAAAAATAATGAGTATGCTTTTAATTATTGAAAACATTGAAAATGGAGTTTTAAAATGGGATCAACAGATTACTGTTAGTGAAAATGCTTCTAGTATGGGTGGCAGTCAAATTTTATTAGAAACTGGCGAAAAAATGAGTGTTGAAGATTTATTTAAAGGTGTAGCTATTGCTAGTGGTAACGATGCCGTGGTGGCTTTAGGTGAGGCCATTGCTGGCAGTGAAGAAGGCTTTGTCGATATGATGAATAAAAGAGCTAAAGAATTAAATTTAAAAAATACCAATTTTAAAACCCCTCATGGCTTAGATACTGCTAACCATTATTCCAGTGCTCGTGATATGTCGATTATGGCTAGAGAATTAGTTAAACATGAGCAAGTTTTAAAATATACTTCTGTTTATGAAGATTATTTAAGAGAAAATACTGACCGTAAAATTTGGTTAGTTAATACGAATAGGTTAGTTAGATTTTATGATGGCGTTGATGGTTTAAAAACCGGTTATACAAAAGAAGCAGGTTATTGTTTAACTGCAACAGCAAAAAAAGATGGTATGCGAATTATTGCGGTGGTCATGGGTGAACCCGACAGTAAAACTCGTAATAAAGAAATAAGTGAAATGCTAGACTATTCTTTTGCTCAGTATAAAATAGAAAGTTTACTTGATCATAATTCAACTATCGGCAAATATGAAGTGGCCAAAGCTAAAGATAAATATACTAATGTCGTTCCTAAAGATGATGTCACAATTTTAAGAAAAAAAAGTGAAAAAAATGGCAATGCCACTTATGAAGTTAGTTTACATGATTTAAAAGCGCCAATCAAAAAAGGGGATATTGTTGGAAAATTAAAAGTAAAGGAAAATGGCAAAAATATAAGGACTATCGATTTAACGACTACTAAAGATGTGAAAAAAGCTAATATGGGCGAACTTTACTTAAGATATTTAAAGGATATTTTTACCGGAGATATTACAATTTAGAGTACATTATGTACTCTAATTTTATGTGGATATCTAGTCACAAAATTAAAAATATGTTATTATATAAGTAAGTGGAGGGATAATATGGAAAAATATGTGCCAGATATTTACCAGAAAAGTATTTATACCCTTGATTATTCTAAACTGTTAAGTAAAGGTATTAAATGTATTTTATTTGATATTGATAATACTTTGGCTCCCATGCATTTTACTGAAATTTCAGATAAGACTAAAGAGTTAATTATTAGTCTTAAACAAAAAGGATTTAAAGTATATTTGTTTTCTAATGGACCTAAAAAAAGAGTAACTATTTTTGAACAAGCTTTAGGGGTTGAAGGAGTTTATTTTGCTTTTAAACCTTTCCAAAGCAAGCTTAAAACATTTATTAAGAAAACAGGCTTTGCGTTAAATGAAATTGCTTTAGTTGGTGATCAAATTTTAACTGATGTCTTAGCTGGTAATAAAGTTGGTATTACAACTATATTAATTACTCCAGTTTCTGATAAAGATCATTTACCAACAAAAATTCTGCGTTTGTTAGAGAATCACAAAATGAAACAATTAAAAAAGAAAAACCTCTTTAGTAAAGGAGAGTACTATGACTAAGTGTTTAGGCTGCGGTGCTATTTTACAAAGTGATGATAAAAACAAAGAAGGATATGTAAATGATTTAGAAAAAACCTTATGTGAAAGATGTTTTCGTATTCAAAATTATAGTGAATATAAATATTTAAATAAAGACAATGCCTATTATTTAAATATTTTAAAAAAGATAGAAAAAACTAATGATTTAGTAATTCTCGTGACTGATTTTTTAAATATGGAAAGTCTTCATGAATTAAAAATAAGCAATCCTATTTTACTTGTTTTAGCCAAAAGAGATATCATCCCTCGTAGTTTGGATGAAAACAAGTTATTAATGAAAATTAAAACCAATTTAAATATTATTGATCGTTTAGTTGTTAGTAGTATTAATAATTATAATTTAGATTTATTATTAGCTAAAATAAATAAATATAAAACTAGTAATAAAGTCTATGTCGTAGGTTATACTAATGCGGGTAAAAGCACTTTGATTAATAAATTAATTAAAAATTATAGTAATAATAAGCAAACCATTACGACTAGTATTTTACCTTCTACAACCCTAGATTTAATCGAAGTTAAATTAAATGATAATTTAACCATTGTAGATACACCAGGATTATTAGATAATGGTAATATTGTTTTAAATGTTAAAGATGATATGCTTAAACGGATTTTACCTAAAAAAGAAATTAAACCGATAGTTTTACAAATAAAAGAAAATCAAACTTTAATTGTTGGTAATTTATTTAGACTTGATGTCCAAAAGGGCACGAATTTAATTTTTTATTTATCTAATGACCTAAAAATTGAAAGATATTATAAAGATACTTCAAAGCTTAAAAATAAGCCGGTTCAAACGGTTAAAATTAAAGCTAATTTTGATATGGTAATTAAAGGTTTAGGGTTTATTAAAACGACAAATGATACAGAAATTAAAGTATATATTACGGATAAAGTTAAAATTGAAACAAGAGAATCATTAATTTGATTTCTTTTTTCTTATAAATTAAAAAGTCAAGTGCAACAAAAGAATAATCAAATATAA
>CANRBD010000034.1 GCA_947628765.1 uncultured Bacilli bacterium | reverse complement strand
ATATCATTATAGGCTGCATATCCTACTATCATAAACATTACCACCATACACAAACTTACTATTATTAATCCTCTTTTATTTTTCATATTATTTACTCCTTTACTGTTTTAGTATTATAATTTACTTTTTTTTATTTTCTATACTATCATTATCATTTTATCAAATTTCATTATCGCTGTCAACGATAATTTATAGTTGTTTATAGATTGTAAATTGTAATTCTAAATGAGAAAATAACACCAGGAGTGATACAAATGACAAAATTAAAAACAAAAGAACCAGATATTTTAAACGAAAACGAACTATTTAAAATTATCGGAGGAAATGTTAGACGTTATAGGATGTTATATAATGCTACCAACGGAAGAATGACTCAAGAAAATTTGGCAGAAAAAGTAGATATTTCTACTTCAGTAATTGGCGGTTTAGAAAGCGAAAAAATGAATCAAGGTATCAGTGTTTTTGTTTTGTATAAAATTAGTAGAGCCTTAAATGTCTCTGTAGATGCTTTATTAAAAAGAAAAAATAATTGAAAAATCAATTATTTTTTTATACTCTTTTCTAAAATTTGAATAAAATCAATTAAGTAATATATAAAATGTTTATCTAATTTAACTGTATCTAATTTGATAATTAATCTTTCAAATTTCATACTAAATCTAAACATTCTACTAAGCTCATTAGTTTCAAAAAATAAATATTCGCCATCTATTTTTTGAGTTAAAGTTTTATCCAAAGTAATTTCTACAAATGTTTTCGTCTGTCTTATCTGTTTAATACCTAATTTAGTTGCCTCTTTTTCAAACCATTCTTCATACATATAAATTTGCATTTCTTCAGATATTTTACCAAAACGATCCTCAATTTCATTTTTAACTTCTACTAATTTCGCATAAGAATTAATTGTATTAATTTTTTTGTGGATTTCAATTTTTAAATCTTCTTCACTTACATAATCATCATTAATAGATGTTTCTACATCAATTAGTGGTTGACTTTCATTAGTAATTTCTGGTTTTGGTTCTATTCCTTTTAATTTATTTATTTCTTCGTTAAGCATTTCTAAAAAAAGTTCATATCCAATACTATCAATAAAACCAGCTTGCTCACTACCTAAGATATCGCCGGCACCTCTAATTGATAAATCACGCATAGCAATCGCAAAACCACTACCTAATTCTGTAAAATCTTTAATAACATTTAATCTTTTTATCGCTATTTCCGATAAAATTTTATCTTTATTATACATTAAATAACAATAAGCTATTTTGTTACTACGACCAATACGACCTCTTATTTGATAAAGTTGTGATAAACCAAAATTATCGGCATCAATAATAACCAATGTATTAACCGTCGGAATATCTATACCGGTTTCAATAATTGTTGTACATAGTAAAACATCAAACTCTTTATTATTAAATTCAAGCATTACTTTCTCTAATTCATTTTTGTCCATTCGTCCATGAGCATATTTTATTTTTGCATCAGGAACTAATGCTTGTAATTCATGTAATTTAGCTTCAATGTTTTGAATTCGATTAAAGAGAATAAAAGTCTGACCGCCTCTTGATAATTCTTTATAAATAGCTTCTTTAATAATTTGATTATTTTCCGAAAGGACATAAGTTTGAATGGGATAACGATCTACAGGTGGCGTTTCCAACATCGACAAACTACGAAGTCCAGCTATCGACATTTGTAAAGTTCTTGGAATTGGCGTTGCAGATAAAGTTAAAACATCAATATTATTTTTATATTGCTTTATTTTTTCCTTATGCTTAACACCAAAACGTTGTTCTTCATCAATCACTAAAAGACCTAAATCTTTAAACTCAATATCATCACTTAAAATACGATGCGTTCCAATTAATAAATCTATTTTACCTTCTTTTAGATTTCCAATAACTTGTTTAACTTTTTTTGATGAAACAAACCTATTTAATAAGGCTATATTAATTGGAAATGAAGCAAATCTTTTTAAAGCATTTTGAAAATGTTGCTCTGATAAAATTGTCGTTGGACATAAAATAGCAGCTTGCTTTCCTGATAAGATACATTTAAAAATAGCTCTAAAAGCAACCTCTGTTTTTCCATAACCAACATCTCCACATAGAAGTCTATCCATTGGTTTTTCGCTTTCCATATCCTTTTTAATTTCTTCAGTTACTCTTATTTGATCTTGTGTTTCTTCATATTCAAATTCTTTTTCAAAAGCAATTTGTTCTTCGCCATCCTTATCAAAAGCAAAACCTTTTTTTGCTTCCCTCAAAGCATATAATTTTAATAAATCTTCCGCAATATCTTCTGCTTTCTTCCGCGCTTTTGCCTTTGTTTTTTCCCATTCATGACTACCTAATTTATTTATTTTAGGAACCACGCCTTCTTTACCAGAATACTTAGAAATAAGTTCAATTTTTTGAGCAGGAATATATAATTTATCATTATCTCGATATTCTATAGTTAAATAATCTTTTTTTAACCCATTTTTTATAATCGTTTTAATTCCTAAATACTTACCAATGCCATGATGTCCATGAACAACATAATCTCCAATTTCTAATTTCGTAATATCTTTAATCCTAGAGCCATATCTAAATTTAGTTTTATATCCTTGTGTTTCTTTTTCGCCAAATAATTCTTTTTTTGATAAAACTAAATATTCATCAGTAATAAAACCCGTACTAATTCTTTTGACAATCAAATTTATTTTTTCATCAAAAATTTTGTTTTCATTTGTATAAACAATATTTTTAACATTTAAAAATTCTACTATTTTATTAACTTGATAACGATTATCTAAACAAATAATAACTTTTTTCCCTTTTTTTAAATAACTATTTAAAAATTTAATAATTGCTTCCTTATTTGTTTTAAATAGTGGAATTTCAACGTTTTTAAATATTTGTGTATTTTTTACATTATTATTTTGAATAAAGTTTTCGAAAACATATGGTTCCTTTTCTTCCACTTCTTCCAGAAAATTCATATATTTTGTCTCTTTTGGACGATTCAAACTAGCATTATATTCGAAAATTTCTTCTAATAAAAAGCGATAATTGTTTTTTAAATCAGAATAATTATCATAAATTGTAATTTTATCATCCAAATATCCGGCAATATTGGTTACATTTGTATATTTATATATATCACGATATGGAACTTCAAAAGGATCTTTATCAATTAAAAATTCCGTATTCGGATAAATTACAATTTCTTTTAATTCTTCTATTGTTCTTTGACTATTAACATTAAAAGTTTTAATTGAACTGACTTCATCGCCCCAAAATTCTAATCTAATTGGTTTATCATTATTAATCGGAAAAATATCTAAAACAAAACCTCTAACGGCTATTTCCCCGGTCATATTTACTAAATCTTCACGTTTGTATCCCAAATGAAATAAATTTTGAACAAGATTTTTTAGTTTATACTCTTTATTTAATTCTATTTTTAAAAAGCTTTTTTCAAAATTTTTCTTTGGTGGGAGAAAACGTAAATATCCCATAAGATTAGTAACAATAATTTTTTTGTCTTTATTTAATATGTTGTTAATTGTTTCTAATCGCATACTCTTAAATTCTGGAGACACCGCAATAGCTTCACTGGTTAAAAAATCATCCATCGGAAAAAACCATACTTTGTCAGTATAGTGGGTAAGTGAAGTATATATTTCACTAGCATCGTGGACATTGGAAGTGACTAAAATAATATTTTTATTTTCTTTTTTTAATAAATTATATATATAAATGCTTTTTAATTCTGTATTCAAACCGATAATTTCTTTAGCTTTATCATTTTTAAAAATATTTTCAAAAAAACTCATACTTTTTCCTTGGCATTATATTTATTCATTAATTTATCAAATGATAATTCTAAATAATCATCGAGAATAGCTTCAGCTTTTTGATTTACCGCATTTATCTTTTCTAATTCATCTTTCGAAACTTTGCCAATAACATAATCAATTTTATCAATTTCTTTGTCATTGGATATTCCTATTTTTATTCTTTTATATTCGTTTGTCTTTAAATTATCTTCGATATTTTTAAGCCCATTATGGCCACCTGATGAACCTTTGCTTTTGATTTTCAATTTTCCTTTTTCCGTATCTAAATCATCACTAATAATCAAAAGGTCTTTAATATCTATCTTGAAAAATTGAACAAAATCTCTAATTACTTCACCAGACAAATTCATATATTTTTCTGGCTTTAATAAAATAATTTTTTCACCATTGTGCATAAACTCAGTATAAATACCACTAAATTTATGTTTATTAAATGTTAAATGCTTACTTTCAGCATATGTATCAATAAATCTATATCCAGCATTATGTCTAGTATTCTCATATTCTTTTCCGGGATTACCAAGTCCCACAATCAGTTTCATGTTATCCCTCCTTATGATATATATTATATACTTCGCTTTTAGGAATATTTCTATCTTTTGCGACTAATTTAATAGCGTCTTTACTATTTTTTCCCTCTTTTAAATAAAGATTAATATGATCTATAATAGATAAATCACTAAAATCTTTTTCCTCTTTATTGCCAGCAACAACTATAACAATTTCGCCTTTTATATTATCTAATTCAGAAATTATCGTTTCTATTGTTCCTCTAATTACTTCTTCATGTTTTTTACTAATTTCTCTAATAACAGCCACTTCACGATTTCCAAAAACGTCTTTAATGTTTTCTAAAGTTTTTAATAAACGATGAGGAGCTTCATAAAAAATTAAAGTAAATTTATGATCTTTTAGATTTTCTAATTCTTTTTTACGTTTGCTTTCTTTGTTATTTAAAAATCCATAAAAAGTAAATGGTCCTTCTCCAAAACCTGATATTACCAAAGCGGGAATAAGTGCTGTTGCTCCGGGTAAACATACAACATTATATCCTTTTAAAATAGCTTCTTTCACTAAAATATATCCAGGATCACTAATAACTGGAGTTCCTCGATCACTAACAACCGCAATATTTTTATTTGCTTCTAAAAAATTTATTTCTTTCGTTTGATTATTTTTCTCATTATATAAATGACTAGAAATCAACTTGTTTTTAATATTAAATTTATTTAATAGTTCTCGCGTTACTCTAGTATCTTCAGCAAAAATAACATCTACTTCCTTTAAAATGTTAATCGCTCTATAAGTAATATCTTCTAAATTACCAATAGGTGTTGGAACTAGATACAAAGTAGGCGTTCCATCGTAACTTTTTTGTTTCATAACATCACCTATTCAAAATATTTTTTTATTTCTTCCGTATATTCCCCGTTAGCTTTATGACTAATAAGGGGAGGTTTTATTTTTAATCCTTTTTTAGCATTAAGGACACCTTCAATTAATACAATATTGGCATTTGTATTTTTTTTAGGGTGAACAAATCTAATTTTTTTGGGTTCAATATTATTTTCTCGCATCGTTTTTAAAATATCAAGCAATCGTTCAGGACGATGTACAATGTCCAAAGTTCCACCATTTTTTAATAACTTTTTAGCAATTTGGCAAAGCTGATTGATATTTAAAGTCACTTCATGACGCGCAAGAGTTTTATATTCTTTTTCATTCAAATGGGAATTTTCTTTTAATTCAAAAAAAGGAGGATTAGAAGTTATAATATCAAAATAATTTTGAGGTAAAGTTTTTGCTACTTCATTAATATCGCCATTAATTATTTCAATTTGTTTTTCCAATTTATTTAATTCAACTGATTTTTGTGCCAGTAAACTTACCTCTTTTTGAATTTCAACACCAATGATTTTTGCTTCTGTTTTGGTACTTAAAATTAAAGGTATTGGAGCATTTCCTGTTCCGATATCTAAAATATTTGTTACCCTTTTATTTAAAGTTATAAAATTGGGAAGTAAAACTGAATCCAAAGAAAAATTGAACATATCCGTATCCTGATATATCTTTAAATTTTTATATCCTAATAAATAATTAATTACCTGCATTTTTCTCTATCAACCATGATAATTCCATGGTCTTCAACCTCGACTTTATATTGCTGTTTTAATATTTCTAAACCGATGATTTTTCCTTCGCCAAATTCTGTTTTTACTTTATCACCAATTTTTTTCATATCACGGCGACACTTTTGATATTCTTCATCTTCATATTTTAAACAACATAATAATCTTCCACAAACACCATTTATTTTTGAAGGATTTAATGAAAGATTTTGATTTTTAGCCATATTAATAGATACAGCATCTAAATCTTTTAAAAATCTTGAACAACACAACTTTTGTCC
Source organism: uncultured Bacilli bacterium (assembly GCA_947628765.1). Taxonomy (GTDB): domain Bacteria; phylum Bacillota_I; class Bacilli_A; order RF39; family UBA660; genus Coprosoma. Next base: position 5,095 of record CANRBD010000034.1, on the reverse strand, counting down.
ACATAAACCACAGCCACTAACCTCTTTAGCTTTATCACGCACACCTACTTGTCTTAATTCAATACGTACTTTATAAATTGCTGCTAATTCTTTAGCTAAGTCACGAAAATCCACACGATTATCAGCTAAAAAACGAAAAATTAATTTATCACGATCAAAAGTATAACTCGCATCCATAATTTTCATTTGTAATTGTTTTTCATCAGCTAACTTTTGACATTTCTTTAAAGCTTTTTCAGCATCTTTAAGATTTTTTAAATGTTTGTGATAATCGTCTTTTGTTGAAATTCTTATAACTTGCTTTAAAGGACTTTTTAAATCTTGAAGGTTAATTTGAAATTTTTCTCTAACAACTTTTCCAAATTGATAGCCCTGATCTGTTTCCACAATAACCGTGACATTTTTCTTAAGGGTAAGTCCATTAGGATCAAAATAATATACTCGTCCCATATCATTAATTGAAATACCGACTACATCTTTCATTTTATTATCTCCTTTCTAAAGCTAAAATAAGCTTGTCCATCAGTAAAAAGGTGTTTGCATTATATTTTATCTTTTCTTTAAATTCTGTCAAGGTTTTTATTTTATAACATATGTCATTTAAGGTGTTTTTTGAAGCAATTTTATTTAATAATGATTCATAGTCTACAAAAATATCTATTTCATTATTATTCATATAATTTAAAATATCTTTATAAAATAAAATTATTAAATTAAACGCCCTTTCTAAATCTTCTTTTGTTTTTACATTATCATGAAATAATTTTTGCATATATAAAATAGTATCTAAATGATTTTCTTCATAATATTGTATAAATTTTAAAATTTTTTGAATTTGTTCTGTTTCCTCTTCAGTTAATTCATTTTTTTCATATAATATATAACCTATTTTACTTAATGTATTATTTACATTTTTTATTTTATTATCTTCTTTGAATCTTAAAATTTGGCATCTTGATCTTATAGTTTCTAAAACATTGTAGATATTTTCTGTTAATAAAATTGCGATAATACCTTCTTCTGGTTCTTCTAAAAATTTTAATATTGAATTAGCTGATTGCTTATTTAATTTATCAGCTTCTTTTATTATATATATTTTTTTATTACCAATTAAAGCTTTTTTACTAAATTCTTCTTGTAAGTTTTGCATCTCTTCTTTTTTTATCCATAAGCCATCAGGCTTTATTATTTTTATTTCTGGAAAATTACCACTATCGATAACATGACATTGCTGGCAATTATCACAATGATTATTATTTGTATATTTATTTGGGCATAATACGGCTTTTACAAAAGCCATAATTAAATTATAGCTATCGTAAAAGCCATTAGTTTCAAATAGATAAGCATGTGATGTTTTATCTTTACTAACGGCATTTTTTAAAATTTTATAAATTATAGGTTGATTTGTTTGATATTCATCTAACATATAGCATCCCTCTAATACACAATTAATTTAATCAAAATTAAAAATATAAGTCCTGGCAAGCCAAAAATCGTAAGTAAAATCACGGTTACTATATTAATTGGAATTATAGCCACAGATGGTACTAACAAGTTATACCCGTATAACATTAAAAAGCCAACTACTATTTTTTTTAAAATATTGGTTATTTTACCAATCATAATACACCTCTGGTATATTATATATTTTTCTTGTCTTTTTATGAAATTTGGCTACGCTCAGATAAAGCAATTTCTAAAGTTAAAGAATCGATATAATCCATATCCGCACCTATTGGAATACCATGCGCTATTTTAGATATGATTATAGGTTTTCCTTCTAACTTTTTTTTAATATATAAAGCTGTTGTCTCACCTTCAACAGTTGGTTTAACAGCTAAAATCACTTCTTTAATATTTTCTTTTTCAATACGGCTAATAAGTGAAGCAATATTTATATCTTCTGGATTTATGCCATCTAACGGTGAAATTAGTCCATTTAAAACATGATATACGCCATTAAAAGTTCCTATTTTTTCAAATAAAATAATATTTTTGCTTTCTTCAACGACACATAATAAATGTTTATCACGTGATTCGTCCTTACAAATGGTACATATATCATCTTCAGATAAATTTCCACATATCTGACATTTTTTTATTTTAGTTTTACTGTCTTTTAAAGATTTAGAAAAAGTTTCTATTGTTTCATCGTCCATTTCCAAACACGAAAGCGCAAGACGTTCAGCCGTTTTTTCGCCGATTCCTGGAAACTTTTTGAAACATTCTATTAAATTATTAATTGTCTTTGGATACATTAAAATAATCCAGGCATTCCTTGAGTATATTTGCCCATTTTCTCTTCAGTTGTTTTGTCAACTTTTTTACTAGCTTCATTAACAGCAACTAAAATCATATCTTCTAACATTTCAATTTCATCTTTTTCTATTTGTTCAGCATCAATTTTGACTTTAATGATTTCTTTTGTTCCTTTCATGGTTACTGTAACTAAAGAAGATTTTCCTTCAAAAGTCATATTGTCTATTTCCTCTTTGGAATTTAGCATATCCTTCTGCATTTTTTGTGCTTGCTTCATCATTGCTTGTATATTCATATTTTATCCCTCCTAATTATATTCAATGATATCTTTAAACTCGTTAAATTCAGTTTCTTTTTTTTGTTCAAGAAAATTTAATAAATCTTGAGTTTCTTCAATATATTTATATTCTTTCTTTTTGCTATTGAATTCGCTTTTTATTTTTTCCCAATCATCATTATCAGTAGCGATCACTTTATACTTATGTTTCACTACTTTATATATTGTTTTTTCGATATTTAAAATATTTTCATTAAATAGTTTAGCTGTTCTTTCGTTTTTGTAAACAAAAATTAAATTATCATCACTAGCAGCCTTTAATATTCCATCTAATATTATTTCGATAAAAGAGTTAATATCATCATCTAACATATAATCTTTTATTTTTTCTAATTCCTTTTTAACATTTATCAATTTTTGTTTAGAAAATTTAGCTAATGTATTATTTATCCTTATTTTTTTTAATTCTAAATAATCTTTATTATTAGTTTTAATTGGTTTTTCTTTTAGTTCTTCTTTTGTTTCTTCCTTAGGCTCTTCTTTTTTATTTTCTTCAGCCTTTTCTTTTATCTCTTCTTTTGCTTCCTCTTCCGGCTGTTTCTTAGTTTCTTCTTTTACAGTCTTTTCTGGTAGTGTTGTTTCTTTTTCGCTACCCAATGTTACAACACGATAAGAACCCTCTCCTTCATTCATCATCTGAATCAAGGATAATTCTAATAATAATTTGGGATTATTTGTCATTTTCATTTCCGAGAAAAATTTGTTTAAAATTAAGATGTATTCCATTACTTGATGCGAGTCTATTTCATTGGCAATTTCTTCATATAAAGCATATTTTTTTTCCATCGTTTTAAATAAAAATGGGGCTTCTTGAAATAACAAAACATCTTGCATAAAAGTAATAATTTCTTCAGTTAATTTGACAAAATTCTTACCTTTTTTGTCAAAATCGTTGATAGCTTTAAAAATTTCCTCTTTTTTCTTTGTAATTATTGCATTAATCAACTCTTTTAAACTTTCAGCTGTCAAGGTACCGTTAATATCATGTATATCATTGACTGTGATTTTTCCATCAGCATAAGCTACCGCTTGATCCAACATTCCAATCGAATCACGCATTCCGCCATCAGATAATTTAGCTATTTCTTTTAACGCTTCTTCTTCAATATCAATATTTTCTGATTGAGCTATTTGTTTTAATCTATTAACAATACTTTCCTCACTTATTTTTTTAAAATCTAAACGCTGACACCTAGATAAAATTGTTTCTGGAATTTTATAGGGATCAGTAGTTGCGAGAATAAAAATTACATGTGCTGGAGGTTCTTCTAATGTTTTAAGCAAAGCATTAAAAGCTCCTGTTGTAAGCATATGAACCTCATCGATTATATAAACTTTATATTTACTATAAGCTGGAACTAAACTTACTTTATTTCGTAATTCCCTTATTTCATCAACTCCATTATTTGAAGCAGCATCAATTTCAACAATGTCACTATTGTTAATTTGTGTACAACTGACACAATGTCCGCAAGGCCCATTTTCAGTTAAGTTTTCGCAATTAACCATTTTCGCAAAGATCTTAGCTATACTAGTTTTACCTGTTCCCCTTGGACCAGCAAATAAGTAAGCATGATTAATACAATTATTTTTAATTGAATTTTTAATAATTTTTACAATCACATCTTGCCCGCCAATTTCGGATAAAGTTTTTGGACGATATTTTCTATATAATGCTTGATACACCTTTATCACCTTCTAAACACTAATATAATTATAACATTTATCTAATATAAAAGAAAATAACTTTACATTATTTTCTTTTATTTTCAAAAAAGCTTTTCAATAATTCTCGAGATTTATTTTCCCCATCACCTTGACAAAACTGTGGAAAAACATTATTTACTTTTTTTTCACGTTTTGTTGCATATATAACTTTTTTAATACGTGCCTGTTCTATTGCTCCCATACACATTTTACATGGTTCTAAAGTAACATATATAATACAATCATTTAAATACCAACAACGTTTTTTCTTACAAGCTTGTTCTATTGCATTTATTTCAGCATGATGAGTCACAATTTTTTCTTTTTCTTTTGTATTATGTGCTTTAGCAATTACTTTTCCATTTTCAACTATTACTGCTCCAACTGGAACATCATCTGTTTTCAATGCCTTTTTAGCTTCTTCAAAAGCTATCTCCATATATTTATTCATAACATCACCATAATAAAAGGCACACACATTCAGAGATCTTTAAGGCTGCTATCTTCCGATCCTGACCTGTTTCAGACATAAATGTTGTGCCACTAATAATAATATATTATTTGTTTAAAAATTGCAACTTTTCTTCAATGTTTCACGTGAAACATTGAATTTTAATAATAACTTTTTTTATATTAACAAAAAAAGGTTATTAATATTTTATAACTTTTATTTTTTTATAAGCTATAAAACTTATGTTTCACGTGAAACGTTGGTTTTTCATAATTACTTTTTTACATTAATCATAACCACGCCTAAAAGACGTGGTTTGCACTAGCCCTATAAGGGCA
>CANRBD010000033.1 GCA_947628765.1 uncultured Bacilli bacterium | reverse complement strand
ATTGATGATATGCGTTTTCATAAACAAAGCAATATTATAAATAATTGGATAGGTGGAGTTATTCCAAATATAAATTATAATTTTTATGAACTAGATAAAAAGGATATTCAAAAGTTATTTTTATGTTCTGATGGTGTTTCTGATTGTATTTCTCATGATGAATTAGAAGGCCTAATCAAATTAAGTGATAATGCATGTGAAGATATTGTCAGCCATGTTTTAACTTATGATTCAATCTATCATAGTCCTAAGCCTTATTCACCATTTAATCATAAAATTTCTGCCGGCAAAGATAATATCTCATTAATATGTAAAACATTAAAAAAGAAATAAGCTATAACTTATTTCTTTTTTGTCAGTGTTTTTTCATGTTTCGTTTTAGCTTCTAAGTAAATTTCTTCGGGAATTTCGCGATGATAAGTTTTAAGTAACTCGCGATATTGTTTGTTACTAATCGGAATACCAAATTCTTTTTCAGCAGCAATTACTGGTACGCGGTTTTGAAATAATGCATGCATAGTTGTTTTATCACCATGAGTGTGTTCAATAGTGCGGCATGTTTCGCATAAAGCATATCCAGGATAGTCATTGGCATCTTGAAATTGTTTAAATAATTGATGCATTCCTTCTGCGAATAAAAAGTATTGTTTCATTACCCTTCCCCCATTCATTAAGATATTTGTAGCGTAACATAAAAAAATAGCAAAGTCAAGAAAAGTAAGGTTTACTAATTCTAGCTATCAGTGTATAATATATCTAAACACATATTTTGGGCAAAAACATATTTTATAGTGAGAGTGATAAAATGGAAATTATAAAAATTAAAGGCAAAAAAACTTTATCAGGTATAATTGAAATCGGTGGCGCTAAAAATAGTGCTGTATCATTAGTACCTGCGGCCGTGTTATCAGATAAAACAATAATCCATAATGTGCCATCAATTTCAGATATTGATGCTTTAAAAGACATTTTAAAATATTTAGGAGTTAAAATTACCAAAAGAGGAAATAGTTATAGTATTGATGCTACTAATTTAGAAAATAAACCGATAACTTTAGAACAATCTAAAAAATTAAGGGCATCTTATTATTTTATGGGAGCTTTTCTTGGTAAATTTAAGCATGCGGAAATGTATTTTCCCGGTGGCTGTTCCATCGGTCAAAGACCTATTGACTTACATCTTTCCGGTTTTGAAAAATTAGGAGCTACTGTGACAATCGACTATGATAATAGATATATCATCGATGCCAAAGAGTTAAAAGGTGCCGAGATAAATTTAAGATTTGCCAGTGTCGGAGCTACAGTTAATCTTTTGCTAGCGGCTGTTTATGCCAAAGGAACTACAACAATTACTAATGCCGCTCGTGAACCAGAAGTTGGCAATGTTATTGATTTTTTAAATAGCATGGGAGCTAAAATCATCGGTAAAGATACTAGTACGTTAGTTATTGAAGGTGTTAAAGAATTAAAAGGTGGGGAAGCTTCAGTTATTCCCGATCGTATCGAAGCTGGAACTTATGTGATTGCTGGTGTGATGAACGGTCATAATTTAAAAATTCAAAACATTATTCCTAAACACATTACAGCTTTAACTAATGTTTTAAAGAAAATGGGTGCTAATATTGAGATTTATGATGACTATATTTTAGTTAATAAAACATCTAAATTAAAAGCGGTAAATATTAAAACGGCCCCTTATCCAGGTTTTCCTACGGATCTTCAGCAGCCTATAACTTCTTTACTTACGCAAGCTGAAGGAACCAGTGTGGTAACTGAAACGATATATGAAAATAGATTTCAAAACGTACCTTACTTAGTTCAAATGGGCGCTGACATTATTATTAAAGATAATAAAATAATAATTGAAGGACCTACTAAACTCAAAGGTAGTACTGTTATTACAACTGATTTAAGAGCAGGTGCTGCTTTGATTATTGCCGCTTTAGCTGCCGAAGGCGAAACCGATATTAAAGAAATAAAATATGTGCTTAGAGGTTATGAAAATATCATTAATAAGCTCAAAAATGTTGGTGGGCAAATTTCTTTAGAAGATGTATAAAAAACAATTTGTAGCAATATAATTAAAGTAGATTTTATATCTGCTTTTTTTGAGGTGAATTATGAAAAAAATAATTGTTTTTATGTTAATCGTTTTATTAGTTTTTTTAATTTATTTATGCAATTTAGATAAGAAGGTTTATTATTTAGCTTTAGGGGACTCCTTAGCTAAAGGCGATGGCGCCTATGGCCAAAAAGTAAAAAGTTATTCAGATTATATTAGTGATTATTTTCAAGATAAAAAATTATTAGAAACTTATATTGATGATTTCGCGCAAAGTGGATATCGCACCACTGATTTAATAAAAGCGATTACTGATAATAAAAGAGTTAAAATGGGGCAAAAACTTGTAACGTTACAAAATGCCTTAATAAAAGCTGATTTAGTGACAGTATCCATTGGAGCAAATGATATATTAAATAAACTTAATACCGAAATGCCTATTGATTATAATGCTATTTATAATTATATTGATGCTTTAGCTGAAGATTTAGATGATTTACTAATTATTATGCGTCAGTATTGTAAAGAAGATATTATTTTAGTAGGGTACTATAATCCTTATCCTTATTTAAGTAATAAACATATCGAAGAAGTTTTTAATTATTTAAATAAAAAATATAAAAAAGTTAGTGAAAATAATGATGTGACATATGTTGAAATCAGTAATTTATTTAAAGAAAACCCTAATTTTTTACCTAATGAGAATGATATTCATCCTTCAGAGGAGGGATATAAAGCTATTGCTGGAGAAATTATTAGTGCTGTAAACAAAACTTTGTTAAAGGGTTGATTTATTTAAAGTAATCTGCTACAATATATAAGCAATCGAAATTTCTATGGCATGAACTTGCCATGGCGGAAGGAGAGATATCATGAAAAAGGGAATTCATCCAGAATATGTTGAATCTAAAGTTACTTGTGCTTGTGGTAATACTTTTACTGTAAGATCAAACAAACCTGAAATTCAATTAGAAGTATGTGACAAATGTCATCCATTCTTCACTGGAAAACAAGGTACAGCTAAAAAAGCTGGTAACGTGGAAAAATTCAACAAAAAATATGGTTTAGATAAAAAGCAAAATTAAAAGAAAACTACTTTCCTTTAGGGAAGTAGTTTTTATCTCTTATAAGTGTGAAATTTCTTCATAGTTTTATCTACTAATTTGTCCATTTTTTGAGGTTTTAATACTAAAGTTCCATATTTTAAAGCGATATTTTCTATTGAATCATTTAAAACATTACCATAGTTATAGACTGTATGCTGATTTGTAATGGAAGCATTACATTCCGTAATAATGCCTTCGGGATTAACTGTAATAAGTGGACCAATATTACAAAGACCATTTTCTTTATCAAAGTTCATATTGTTATCAATATAAGTTATAAATGTTTTCATAGGTCTTAGTGGTACGGTTAATTTACGTCTTAGTTTACTAGCGTTGCCCTCTCTAAATAATTTAAAATTGATAATTCTATAATCATAAAAATATTTACTTTTACGGTACTTTTTTAAATTTTCTGAAAATTCTCGCATAAGTCCTAATTTTTGAATCTCATCTAAATGGTATTTATCTAAAGAAATGGACAGTATCGCACTTACATAATCATGTCCCATATAATTATCGATTTCCGCTAATAGTTTTAATAACTCTTCCGAATAAATAGTACCATTAATGGTCATCGTAAGTGACTCCACTAAAATATGATTTTCAATAATATAATTAATTATCTTTTCTATGCGGTCTATAGCTAATGTAGCTTCGCCACCACTGATGGCTAAATTGCCTATATAAACTTGATCCAACACTGTTTCGATAATTTCATCTGACATACAAATATTATTTTTAGGGCCCATCAAACAGTGGGCACAATCTAAATTACATTTATTAGTTACAAGCAAGCCTAAGTTTTGAATATAACATTTTTTCATAAAATCACCTATGTGCGGAGTATTTTATCAAAATATTGAAAATTTGTAAAGCAATAATAGCTTAAAAAAGCCATAAATGGCTTTTAAGATATTTATCTTTTTTTAACTTTGGAATATCCATATTGATTTTCTAAAGCATAAGTTTCAATTTGTTTGACAATATCTGATGGCTTTTGAGCCTTGTCTTCTTCAATAATGCATGGATTGTAGATAATAGAAATAAAAGGAATATTGAAATCTTTTAAAGTTTCGTTAATAAATGCCACCATTTTATCGCGATTACCGGCAATACTAAACGAAAGGCCATAAGGGCTTGGCCTATAAATATCATCTTCTCCTTTTTTTTCTTCAAACCCTAAAACATAAAAAATTGATCCCCCGTCCATGATATTAGCTTTACTCATACTACACCTACCTATTATATTATTATCCTAACATGCATAACAGGGATTGTCAAACTTAAAAACTAGAGTTTTTTTCTTTTACCCTAAAGACATTATTTAAAAATTATAGTATAATGTTAAATAGAGGCGATTATAATGGATTATTTATTCAAAAAATTAACAGAAAATATTAAATCACATTCTAATGTCATCTTAATGACACATAAACATCCAGATTTAGATGGTATGGGTAGTGCCATCGCCTTAGCTAAAATTATTGAAAGTTTTAAAAAAGAAGCCTATGTGGTTTATCCTAAAGAAAAAGCCACTAGTTCAGTGGAAAAAGCGGTGGCGGCTTTAAATAAAAATAGTATTATAATTAATTTTAAAAATAGTGCAGCAATATCTAAAATAGTTAATGAAGATAGTCTACTTATCGTATTAGATACTCAAAAACCTCAATTAGTTGAAGACAGCAAGCTTTTAGATAAAATTAAAGATATTTTTGTTATTGATCATCATACCAATAGTTCTGATCACATTGAAAATACCATTTTTGAATATATCAATTCCAATAAATCTAGTGTCGTCGAAATCATTACCGAATATATTAGATATTTAAATAAAACTTTAGATCCAGTAATTATTACAATACTAGCGGCCGGGATGGAAATAGATACGCATTCATATAGTTTAAAAACCACTGAAAACACTTTTAAAATTGCTGAATTTTTGACACGATTAGGCAGTGACTTAATTTTAAAAAAAGAGCTTTTACAAGTTTCTAAAGAAGAAATAATTCGCCGAAATGATCATGTTAAAAATAGTTATTTTATTCGTGATAATTATTTATTATGTGATATGGGAGAGGAAATTAACGATAATGTAGATTTAGCTATTTTAGCTGATGAACTTTTAAGATTTGATCAAGTGGAAGTTTCTTTTGCCGTTGGTAAAATCGGACCTAACACGATTGGCGTGAGTGCTCGCTCTACTGGAAAAGTGAGTGCGGCAGTCATCATGGAAGCGATTGGTGGTGGAGGTCATGTTACCGATGCTGCGGCGCAATTTGAAGGCAAAACTAATGCTGAAGTTATTGAAATGATAAAAAAAGTAGTCATGGAGGGATAACATGCGCGTAATTCTTTTAGAAGATGTTAAAAAACAAGGAAAAAAAGGCGAAACAATTAATGTTAAAGATGGATATGGTAATTATTTAATTACTAACCATTTGGCCGTTTTAGAAACCAAAGGGAGTATCAAGGTTTTAGATAAACAAAATAAAGAAGCCGCTGATAATGAAAAGCAAATTTTAACAAATGCTCAAGAATTAAAAAAACAAATTGAAAAATTAACTTTAGAGTTTAAAGTTAAAGTCGGAAAAAATGAACAAGTCTTTGGTTCGATTAGTTCTAAGCAAATTACAAGTGAACTTAAAAAGCAAGGAATAGAAATAGATAAAAGAAAAATAATTATAGATGTACCAATTAATACTTTAGGTGTAACTAATGTCGATATTAACCTTCATAAAAATGTTACAGCTAAACTAAAAGTACGTTTATTAAAATGAAGGTGATAAAATGAACGAAAGAGTAATGCCTCATAATTTAGATGCCGAACAAGCCGTCTTAGGCTCAATGTTTTTAAGTAAGAATGCTTTAGAAAAAGTTTTAGAAGAAAGTGCTTCATATCATTTTTATTTAGAAGCCCATCAAAAACTATTCGATGCGATTAAATATTTAGCCGAAAAAGGAACTCCAATCGACATAACCACGGTAACAGCTGAGTTAGACAATCGTAAGATCTTAGGAACAATAGGCGGGGTTGAATACTTAACCGAGATTATCAACTCTGTGCCTACGGCCGCCAATGTTGATCATTATTTGAAAATCGTCGAAGAACAATTTTTAAGAAGAAGTTTAATTGAAGCCGCTACAAAAATTGTCGGTGAAGGTTTTTCTTCAACTGAAAACATCAGTGATATTTTAGATGATGCGGAAAAAGAAATGCAAAATGTTATTAGACATCGCTTAGGAACAGAATTTAGAACTATTCAAGATGTTTTATTTAAAGCCCAAGCTGATTTGGAAGAATTATCTAAACAAAAAGGTGAAATTACCGGAATACCATCGGGATTTTACGATTTAGATCGTATTACTAAAGGCTTTCACAATAATGAACTTATAATAGTGGCCGCCAGACCAGCCATGGGTAAAACAGCTTTCGCTTTAAATATGGCGGTTAATATGGCTATTAATGCTAAAAAAAGTGTTGCTTTATTTACCATGGAAATGGGCGCTGAACAATTAATTAATAGAATGCTAGGTAGTGTTGGACAGATTGAATTATCTAAGCTAACAACCGGTAGGCTTGAACACAATGATTGGAAACGGGTTAATGAAGCAATTAGTAGACTAGCTGATACGAAAATTTTCATTGATGATACTCCTGGAATGACAGTAAGTGAAATTAGAGCTAAATGTCGTAGATTAGCTAATTCTGATGATGGCTTAGATGTCATTATTATCGACTATTTACAATTAATTAGTGGCTCAGCTAGATATGCTGGTCAAAGACAACAAGAAGTTTCGGAAATTTCTCGTTCTCTAAAAACAATGGCTATGGAATTAGGAGTACCTGTTATCGCTCTTGCCCAACTTTCACGTAGTGTTGAGGCTAGAGAAGAAAAAAGACCTTTACTTTCTGATTTAAGAGAATCTGGTTCAATCGAACAAGATGCCGATATTGTCGCCTTTTTATATCGTGATGATTATTACAATAAGGAAGCAGCCATTGATGAAAGTACTAGTAAAAGTGAGTTTATTATTGCGAAGCATCGTAATGGACCAACGGCAACTGTTGAATTAGTATTCAAACGCAATACAAGTTCATTCTTTAATATGGAAAAAAATGAGGAGTAGGTGATAACGTGAAAAAACTATCTTTCTGGTTAGTTGTTATAATCATGTTAGCTAGTACGTGTGTATTAGGTTTTAGTTATAAAAAGAACGTTATACCTAATAGTTATTATCAAGTTTTTTTGAATGATAAATTACTTGGAACGGTAACTAGTGAAACAGAACTTAAAAATTATATTAATGAAAATGGCAATTTTTATAAAAGAAAATACAATGTAGATACTATTTATGAACCAAAAGGACTTCATATCAATAAAATTGTCACTTATGATGGAAAAATTTCATCTGTTAAAGAAGTCTATAATAAAATAAAAGATAAAGCGGCTTTTACCGTTAAGGGCTATGAAATAACAATTAAAAGTAAACAAAAAGACGAAAACAATAAAGAAAAAATTAACAACACGAAAATTAATGTTTTAAAAGAAAGTACTTTTAAAAAAGCCGTTACGACTTTAATTAATACTTATGTTGGTAAGGATAGATATAATCTTTATGAAAAAAATGAACAAACACCAATTGATACTACTGGAGAAATTATAGATGATGTTTATGTTAATGAAGACATTACGATTAAAGAGACTAACATTCCTATTAATAAAAAGATTTATACTGATGAAACAGAACTTAGTAAATTATTGCTTTATGGTGATAAAGGTCAGCAGCAAATTTATACAGTAAGAGCAGGTGATACAGTTGATAAAGTGGCCTTTAATAATAAAATCAGTACTGAAGAATTGCTTTTATCAAATGATAATTTAAATAGTACGGCCAATTTACTATATCCAGGACAACAATTAAAAATTGAGCAAACTAATCCTAAAATCAGTATTGTCGAAGAAAGCTCAGTAGTCAAAGATTTAGAAAGTGCTTATAAAACCGAAGAACGTTATGATAAATCTCTAATTATGGGTGATGAAAATGTTATCCAAGAGGGTCAAAATGGTTTAGAAAGAGTTTCTCAAAAAGTCAGAAAAGTTAATGGTGAAATTACTTATGTCGATCCTCAAGGTAAACAAGTTTTAAAAGCTCCTGTTAGCCGCATTGTGGTTAAAGGAACTAAATATGTCTCTGGAGTTGGTAGCCTTACCAACTGGGGCTGGCCAACTGATAGTGGTTGGACTATGAGTAGTGGTTATCAATATCGTTATAGTCCAGTGGGCAGAGGTCGTGAGTTACATACGGGTTTAGATATTTCCGGAACAGGTTATGGTTCTAAAATATATGCTACAAATAATGGCGTAGTAGTTACAGCTAATTATCATTATAGTTATGGAAACCATGTAGTTATCAATCATAATAATGGTTATCTCACACTATATGGCCATATGTCACGAATTGCTGTTAAAGCCGGTCAAAAAGTTGCTCGTGGTCAAGTTATTGGCTATGTAGGTTGTACGGGTGATTGTACTGGACCACATGTCCATTATGAGGTTTGGAAAGGCTGTGAATATTGCCATGTTAATCCATCAATTCTTTATCCAAGAGGATATAGATAATGAAAGTTTGTGTATTAGCTAGTGGTAGTAAAGGCAACTGTACTTATATTGAAACCGCCGAAACCAAAATTTTAGTTGATGTCGGTATGAGTAATAAGTATATAGAAACTAATCTCAAAGCCATTGGTGTCGATCCCAATGAAATTGAAATAATCTTTTTAACCCATACGCATGTAGACCATATAAATGGTCTACCTGTTTTTCTAAAAAGACATAATCCAACTGTTTATTTAACTAAAAAAATGGATGAAGAATTAGATATGATAATTGATAACTATGTTTATATTGAAAATCCGCTTACGTTTAAGGATTTAAAAATCACACCAATAAAAACTTCTCACGATGTTGCTGATTCCAATGGCTATGTTTTTGAATCTGGTGGCAGGTCACTAATGTATATGACAGATACAGGTTATATTAATTATAAAAATCACGATAAATTAGTAAATCATGATGTTTATGTTTTAGAAAGCAACCACGATTTAGAAATGCTGATGAACGGCAAATATCCTTATCATCTTAAACAGCGAATTTTAGGTGATAAAGGCCATTTATCAAATAAAGATTCGGCTTATTATTTAACTAAATTTACTACTGATAAAACTCAAAAAGTTATTCTCGCTCATTTAAGTGAAGAAAACAATAATCCCGATAAAGCCTTAGAAATGTATTATCAAACATTTGAAAAAAGTGGAAAAAAAGCGCCACAGGTTATTGTTGCTAAGCAAAAAGAAAGAACGGAAGTTGTCGAAATATGATAAAAATAATTTGTGTCGGAAAAATCAAAGAAAAATTTTATGCTGAAGCTATAGATGAATATTTAAAACGATTATCTAAATATGCAAAAATACAAATTATCTGTGTTAATGATGAAAAGATTAAAGAAAAAGCTTTAGAAAAAGAAGCTGAAGCTATTTTAAAAAACATTAAAAAAGATGATTATGTTATTACTTTAGATTTAAATGGTCAAGAATTATCTTCTATAGAATTTGCTTCAAAACTAGATCAAACACTAATCAAACATTCAGATATTGATTTTGTCATTGGTGGTTCCTATGGATTAGACGAAAAAGTAAAAAACCGAAGCGATTATGCTCTTTCTTTTTCAAAAATGACTTTTCCTCATCAACTTTTTAGAGTCATTTTACTAGAACAAATTTATCGTGGATTTAAAATTATTAACAATGAAACTTATCATAAATGAATAAAAAATAAAAGGTTCACCCATTATTAAGTAGAAGGGTGGACTTTTTATGAAAAAAACAATTATCTTTTTAATTATAATTTCCTTATTTTATATGTTTATCGCTGATGTATTTGCCGAAAATATTAAAATTCCTGAAGATGCCATTAGAATTAGAGTAGTTCCTAATAGTAATTCGAAATATGATCAAGCCGTTAAAGGTAAGGTAAAAAATGAACTAGAAACATCGATGTATAATTTGCTTAAAAAAGCTAAAAACAGTGATGAAGCTAGAGAATTAATAGAAACTAATTTAACAAAAATAAAAACTGATGTAAAAGAAGTTTTAGATAAAGAAAAGTATGATAAAGGGTATAAAGTAAATTTTGGTTATAATTATTTTCCCCAAAAAGAATATAAAGGCATAACTTATAAAGAAGGCTATTATGAATCATTATTAGTTACATTAGGAGAAGGTAAGGGAGATAATTGGTGGTGTGTATTATTCCCCCCTTTATGTTTAATTGAGGCTGAGGAGAATACGGAAACCGAGTATAAATCATTAGTAAAAGAAATTTTGGATAAGTATTTTTAGGAATATAAAAAAAAGCTAATAATAAAATTTTATAGGAGGGCCTATGGAATTATTATTAGTTTTTTTAGTAGCTATTAGTTTAAGTATGGATGCCTTTTCTTTGTCATTAGCTTATGGAACCTTAGGCATTCCTAAAAAACAAATTTATTTATTATCGTTAATTGTTGGCATATTTCATTTTTTTATGCCGTTAATTGGTATGCTTATAGGCACTAGTATATTAAATTTGATAAAAATAAAAACCGATGTTATTGTTTTTATCGTTTTATTTGCGATTGGCTTAGAGATGTTAGTAGAGTCATTTAGCCATAAAGAAGAACTTAAAGTCATGAAAACCATAGAACTATTTTTATTTGCTTTTGCTGTAAGCATCGATAGCTTTTCCGTTGGTCTTACTCTTACTAATATTAATCCTAATTACCTATTATCTGTTACTATATTTGCATGTTCAAGTGCTTTATTCACTTTTACTGGCATGGTTTTAGGTAACAAAATCGCAAAATTAGCCGGAAAAATTTCTACGATAATTGGTGGCTTAGTTTTAATGATAATTGGCCTTTTTTATGTTATATAATGTCAAGTAAATTTAAACAAATGTAAAATAAAAAATAGGAAACCCTATTTTTTATTATGATTAACTTTGTTTTTTTCAACGGTGACAGTATAACCATATTTTCTTGCAATTTTCATAAATGTTTCAAAAGTATATTTTCTGACACCCCGTTCATATCCTTGAATTGTCATTCCACTTAGACCAAGATCCTTTCCAAAATCAGGTTGTTTTTTTCCAGTCCATTCTCTTAAAATTTTCATTACTTCTTTTTCTTTATACTTATTTGCAATAAACTTCATAATTTCCCTCCTATTGACAAGCATACAATATGAATGTATAATTGGGGTAGAATACATACGTAGCGTATGGAATAAATTATAGGAGGTAAAATAATGACACATAAAGGAAAAAGAGGATTAATAATAGTAAGTTTGTGTATGGTGGTAATG
>CANRBD010000032.1 GCA_947628765.1 uncultured Bacilli bacterium | reverse complement strand
CATTACCACCATACACAAACTTACTATTATTAATCCTCTTTTTCCTTTATGTGTCATTATTTTACCTCCTATAATTTCTTAAATTAAACTTATTAGTGCCATTCTCGACTACTCTATAGTTTATTTTACCCATTTATTGCGCAAAAGTCAATATTTAATGTCTACCTAGATTAAAATTATTAATAGGTGATATTCTTATGGTTCCAAAATTTAAACACGTAAATGATTTGCGTATTGATAACGACCTTACTCAAGAACAAGTAGCTAAAGCCTTATCAATTACTCGCAGCAAATATAGTAAAATAGAAGTGGGAATTTTAGACTTTGATTTAAATACTTTAAATAATTTTGCTAATTACTTTAAAGTAAATGTTGATTATATTTATGAAATTTCCCCTGACAAAAATTTCAATTATTGTTCAAAAATAAATTTAAAATCTATTGGCAATAGAATTAAAAAAATTCGGAAAGATAAAAAATTATCACAAGAAAAAATATGCCAAGACATTGGATTTTCCCAATCGGCATATTCACGTTATGAATTAGGTATTGGTCTTACTGGTTATAAATTATATTTATTAGCTATTTATTATTCAGTTTCCATGGACTATTTATTAGGTCGCCTCTAATCACTTAAAAGTGATTTTTTTGATAGCAAAAGAAGCCTTACTTGGCTTCTTCTTCACTATAGAAATCTAATAATTTATCATAAATTCCTGGTTCTATTTTATTTAAAGCATTGATACTAAGTTCTAAAGATTTTTTATACTCACCCTTATTAAATAATACTTCAGAATAACTTAAGTTTTTATCAAGTTCAACTTCGACAGAACGATAACGGTTGCCATAGACAATAGCCATTTCAGCAAACATCGCCGTTTTTACCATTTCTTTAGTTTTGCCAAATAACTTTAAAGCTAAATCACGAGCCGTATCAACTCTGGTATTTAAAACTTCAATGGTTAGTGGTTTCTTATCAAGTTCTTTGACAATTTCTCTAATGGCCTGTCCAGCCTCTTTTAACTCAACATAATAGCTATTAGGGATAACTGGTAAATTATAATTTCTAATTTGACTTTTAGCATCTTTAAGTAAAATATTAACCTCATCTAATTGCTGACGAGCCCTAAGTTCATCATCATGCATACTGCCAATAACACTAATACCTTGATCTAATTTTTCTTCAATATCAGATAGCCTAACTACTAAATGTTCAACTTCTTCGGTTAATTTCGAATAAGCAAAAGTATGATTTTTAGCATGCATTTTTAAAGTATCACTATCTTTATTTAATTCATCTAACTTGCCTTTAACTTCTTCAAGTAAAGTAATATCTTCTTCTTTTAAATCATACATTCTTTTTAAAGAATCTAATTCTTTAAAAATGTCTTCTACTAAAAAGTTAGTTTTTTGAAGTTTAGTATCTAAAGTTTTTGTGGCATCTTCATACTCATTTTTAATAATTTTTTCTTTTTCAAAACTATTAAACAAATTTTCAAAATATTCTGTTAAAACTTTAAGTTCAAAGACACTATCTTCTAAATCTAAAACTTTAGCACGATCTAAAATATCTTTAATTTTATTATTAGCTTCATTAATATTAAAATCGACATTTAAATAATCTAAAGAATAACCTAACTCGACCATTTTATCGTAAATGGTTTTAATTTCTTTAATTTTCTTTGGTAAAATTCCTTCACCAATTAACACTACTGATGGCATTTCTTCGATAATAACTTCTATATGATTAAGCATCGTTTGAATAGCTTTGACAATATCTTTAACTTCCTCATATTCATTTTTTTCCATGATATATTCAAAATCTTCAAAACGCCTAGAAATATTTTCGAATTGTAGTTCAATAGGTTCAGCCATATCGCCATATTCGGCTTTTCTATCGGTAAATAGTTCATATAATTCGCGGTATTTGGTTTTTAGTTTCGTTATAATTGCACGGTTACGTTCCTCACTAGAAGTAAGCTCCTTAATTTCATCTAAAAGAATATCAGAAGTAGTACGTACCTTATAAACTTCCATTTCTAACTGGGCAATTTTATACATTGCACTTTTATAATCAGCCCCCGAAATTGCATACTCAGCATCTACTAACATATCGGTAAGTTTGGGTATTTTTGTTTCACGAATATCAGTTAATCGGTCTTGCCAATCGGTATATAATGATTCTAATTTTTCGTTTTTTAAATATGATTCTACTTTAGCTAGCTCTGGTCCAACCGGCGCAGAAGCAATCTGATTTTTTTCATATTCTAGCTTATCAAGCATTTTTCGGTATTTATTTCTTCTTCTTTTTTTCGCGAAAACCAGCATCACAATTACAAATATAACTAAACAAATAATTGAAATAACACTAATTATCATCATATTGTCCATAATACCACCTATTATTATTTTAACACATTTTTGTATAGTTTTGTATGATTTTGTCGGTTTTTTCAAAAAAGCACTGATTTTTAGTCTTTTTTTCCGATGTTTAGTCTTGACTTATAAGGAAAAACATAATATAATTAAGAAGCGTGTTGAAAAGCAGCGTTATTTTCAGAATTTATAATGTGTTTATTTCCTTTAAGGGATTATTGTGTAACTTTAGCTGCGAAGCGAAGATATTAATTTAATACACCCTATAATATTTTGAAGATAACCTCTCACGATATGAAGGGAGGAAAATATGGCAAGATACACAGGACCAGCTTATAAAAAATCACGTCGTTTAGGTTTTTCTATTCTTGAAAGTGGCAAAGAACTTGCAAAAAAACCTTACATTCCAGGAGAACACGGACAAGATAGAAGAAAAAAACTTTCTAACTATGGCGTTCAATTACAAGAAAAACAAAAAGTTAGATTTATGTATGGCTTAAACGAAAAACAATTTAGAAAAGTATTTGATAATGCTGGCAAAATGAAAGGTGTACATGGTGAAAATTTACTTAAACTATTAGAAAGTCGTTTAGACAATTTAGTTTATCGTATCGGTTTTGCTTCTACGAGAAAAGGCGCAAGACAATTTGTTAATCATGGACACGTTACCGTTAATGGCAAAAAAGTAGACATTCCATCATATACTGTTAAACCTGGTGACGTTATCGGTTTAAGAGAAAGAGATAAAGAACTTGCTATTGTAAAAGCTTCATTAGAAGCCTTACATAATAGAGTTGAATATATCTCTTATGATGACAAAAAAATGGAAGCTACTTACGTTAGAATGCCAGAACGTAGTGAATTAAATGCTGATATCAATGAATCATTAATTATTGAATTCTATAACAGATAAAATTGGTTTTATACCAATTTTTTCTTTAATTTGCTTTTCAAAAACAAATGTGCTATTATATGCTTTATGCGAGATGATACTATGGATGAAATTAAAGAAATTGAAAATGCCATTTATAAACTCAAAAGAAATCATCAATATAAAGAGGTCTATGGGCTAAGCCAAAGACTATATGAAAGCGATAATGCTTCTGATAAAATGGGTATTATTTATGGGCAATCATTACTTTTAGATGGTAAAAAAGAAGAAGCCAATCGTATTTTTGAAAAATATTATATAGATAACTCGCAAAATGTTGAACTACTTCTATGTCTTTTCCAAATTGCTTTTGAAAAATATGACTTCGAAGGAGCTTTAGCTTATTTAGAAGAGTTAAAACCTTTAGTTAATAAAAATTTATTTAAAAAGTTAATACCTTTTGAAATATATTTACGTGAAATAAATGGCCTTGAAGCTAGTGAGATTTGTCACACTAAAACCTCTATTTATTTACTAAGACAAATTAAAAAATATAGCGCGTATCAAGCTATCAAATTTATGGAAGACTATAATTTAAATAATGATCAGGGCTTTAATAATGAAACCAATTTTGAAGCTTTATTCCATGAAGCCCTACAATATGCACTTCAAAGAAAAAGAGAAAATTATTTTAACCCATTCAAATTAGATATCGATTTTTTTGATAAATATTATATGGACATCAGTCATTATAAAATTACCTATAACCCTTTTAAATATGCAAAAATTTCAGTTTTACCTTTCTCTAATCACATTTGTATGATTAGTCCAGTGACAAAAAAATACGAAAAATAATCGTATTTTTAATATACAAGAAAACATATAGAAAAACATACAAGATGATTGACTAATACCCTCGAATATAGTATAATAATATATAAGAATATGAGGTGATTATATAGTGAAAAATTATACTCCGCCTTTCGAAATTACTAATATTATTTTAGAACGTATTTCTTCAATTATGAAAAAGATTGGAAAATTAGATAATTATAAAAATTTAAATAAAATGCCAATTTTAAGAAGAAACAATCGAATACATTCTATTCATTCATCACTTGCCATAGAAGACAACACCTTATCTTTTAATCAAGTAAAAGATATTATCGATGGAAAATTAGTTATAGGAGAGCAAAAGGAAATTCAAGAAGTAAAAAATGCATATAAAGCATATGAAATGATGAAAGAAATTAATCCGTATTCTATAGAAGATTTAAAAAAAATTCATGGAATAATTACTTTTTTAACCATGGAAGAATCAGGCGAATTTAGAAAAGGTAATGAAGGTGTATTTGATGGCGATGTATGCATCCATGTATGTCCTAAACCAAAAATGGTAGAACCTTTAATAAGCCAACTATTAGATTGGGTCAAAAAAAATAAAGACACCATTCATCCATTAATATTATCTTCCATATTTCATTATGAATTTGTATTTATCCATCCATTTAGCGATGGCAATGGAAGAACCGTCAGATTATGGCAAAATATTTTATTATATAACTGGGAAAAAATATTTGAATATGTTCCCATTGAATCACAAATAAAGAAATACCAAGATGAATATTATAAAGCAATTAATAATTGTAATGCAAAAGGTAATTCTACCGAATTTATTGAATTTATGTTAAAAATGATTGATGAAGTTTTAGATGATTTAATTAAAAATGCTTCTAATGAAGCAAATTATATTAGCCCTTATGTAAAAAAATTATTGGCTGTAATGGAAGACGGTATAGCCATGTCATCTAAAGAATTAATGGAAAAATTAAAGCTAAAATCAAGGATATCTTTTAGAGAGCATTATTTAAAACCAGCACTTGAAAATGGTCTTATAAAAATGACTAACCCAAGCAAACCCACAAGTAAAAATCAAACATATTATAAAGTTTAAATAATCATTTTTTCAAACAAAAAGTAGTATATTCATCTTGAATATACTACTATGCAACCTAAAATACGAAAAATAATTCGTATTTTTAATTTGGTTTAATAATTTCCTTGCCGCCCATATAAGGTCTTAAAGCTTCAGGAATTCTAACGCTACCATCTTCATTATAATTGTTTTCTAAAAAAGCAATAAGTCCGCGAGGAGTAGCTAATACTGTATTATTTAAAGTTGTTACATATTCATTTCCTTTATCTGTTTTCATGCGAATTCCGAGTCTGCGCGCTTGGGCATCACCTAAAATTGAACAAGATCCAACTTCAAAATATTTTTGTTGTCTTGGGCTCCATGCTTCAACATCACATGATTTAACTTTTAAATCGGCCAAATCGCCACTGCAACACTCTAAAGTTCTAACCGGTATATCTAAACTTCTAAAAAACTCTACTGTATACTGCCACATTTTATTATACCAGTCCATGCCTTCTTCTTTTTTACATAGAACCACCATTTCTTGTTTTTCAAACTGATGGACACGATATAAGCCACGCTCTTCAATTCCATGAGCACCAACTTCTTTTCTAAAACATGGTGAATAAGAAGTCATTGCAATGGGCAAAGATTCTTCTTTAATTATTTGATCTTTAAATTTTCCAATCATCGAATGTTCACTAGTACCGATTAAAAACAAATCTTCACCTTCAATTTTATACATCATCGCATCCATCTCTTCGAA
Organism: uncultured Bacilli bacterium; assembly: GCA_947628765.1. Lineage (GTDB taxonomy): Bacteria > Bacillota_I > Bacilli_A > RF39 > UBA660 > Coprosoma. The sequence goes on along the minus strand of CANRBD010000032.1, from coordinate 5,704 downwards.
GCTCATAACCCCTGTTACCACATCACTTCTAATCATAAATGGCGGAATCGCATAAGTAAAACCTTTATCAATCATAAAATCTCGCGCATAGCTAAGCATAGCAGAATGAAGTCTAGCCACATCGCCAATCAAATAATAAAAACCATTACCACTAGTTCTACCAGCGCTTTCTTTATCCAAACCATTTAAACCCGCGCATATATCTGAATGATAAGGTATTTCATAGTTAGGAACGATTGGCTCTCCAAATTTTTCATTCTCTACGTTTTTCGTATCATCTTCACCAATAGGCACATCATCAGCAATAATATTAGGAATAACCATCATTTTTTCTTTTATTTCAGCTTTTAAATTTTCTTCTTCTTGTTCTAGTGTAATTATTTCTTCACCATATTTACTAACTTCAGCTTTGATTTTTTCCGCTTCTTCTTTTTTACCATCACGCATAAGTGATCCAATTAAAGCACTCTTTTCATTCTTAAGAGCTCTTAAATTATCACCCTTTAATTTAACTTCACGGCATTTTTTATCTAAATCATATACTTCATCGACAAGTGGAAGTTTATTATTTTGAAATTTTTTCTTAATATTTTCTTTTACTAATTCTTTATTTTCTCTAATTAACTTAATATCTATCATTTAGTTTTCCCTCTTTCTATATTTTGACTATTTAAATCTGAAAGTTCCATTTCAATATCTAAAACATTTTCATCGATTTCTTGATTTCGCTTAATTAATTTTTCACGCATAACTTTAAAATAATTATAACACCAAGATGCAAGTTTATACATTCTAACATATTTATCACGATCACGTGCTAAATTAACTAATTTTTGATCAATATATCCCTTAAAACTATTATCAAACAGATTTAAAACATTTTCTTGACCACTTTCGGTAATTTGCCATCTTATATTATTATGGCTTTCAATAACCTCATTTATAGTTTTTTTAATATCCTTAAGCAAATAAATTACTTCATTATAATAATTTATTTTTTCATCATAATCATTTATTTTTATTAAATTATCTTCTTTTTCTTGCGTTAAATTATTTTTTAATTTTTCTAAATCATCAATTATAATTTCTAAATTATCCATAAAATCACTCTTCCTTTAGAAAGAAAAAAAGAATGGGTTATAAGGAGTGCATAGCACGGTACCATCCTTTTCTTTGCTTAATTTAGATAACGGTTTTACCCGAGAAATGATTAATTTCCACTCCAAAGTAGATTCATATAAATTTTATTATTAGTTCGCACCAGCCACTAACTCTCTTAAAATAAATAATTATATTACTAATCTTCATCAACGTTTTCCAAAATTATTTTATCATGCTCTTGTTTTAGTGTCAACATTATTTTTTTCTTTTATCTTTTCCTCTAGTGGTGTTTCTTTATATTTATCTAATTCTTCTAAAACCTCTGATAATAATGCATCTATCTCTTCTTTTTGACTTAATAGCATTGTTTTTTCATTATTACATATATTTAACTTTTTTCTAGCATCTTCACACATTTCCTTTTGACTTTGATTATCTTCCTTAAGAATATCTATTTTTAAAAGATAGTAATTTAATAAATAATTATCCTCTGAATCATTTTCATAAAGGCTAGCTAATAACTTATATTTTTCAATATGACCTTTCTGCATCTGGATATTAGTATTTAAATTATAAATAATATATTTGAAGTAATCTATAGCGGCTTCACATTGGGCTAACTTCTCTAAATTATCTTCCTCTCTTTCCATTAACTTTGCTTTTAATCTTTCTAATTCATAGGCTAAATCAACTAAATCTTCTTTTAAATTTTCCATATTTCCTCCTTATTTGTTTTTAACCTGTAATACTATATGGATTAACATGAATAGTAATATATTTAAGTCTATCATCGAATTTTCTAAGACGTTTTTCAATGGTATCTAATCTTTGATGAGCATCTTTTACTTTCATGTTCTCATCCATACTAACATTAATATTTACTTGGTAAAAAAATCCATATTTAACAATTATTAATGAATCAATATGTTTAATATCATCTACTTTATAAATAATATTCTCTACTTTTTGCAAATAATCTTCATCTGTGACTTTTTCTCCTAATAAACTACTAAAATTATCTTTCAAAATATTATAACCAATTCTTAAAATAAGTATGCCAACAATAATCATAGCTAAGGTATCCGCATAGACAAATAGATCATTTATATAGCCTAACTGCGAAATGATAATTGCTACTAATACCACCATCGAACTAATTACATCAGAAAAACTTTCTTTTCCAGAGGCTATTAAGATATTATTATCATATTCTATGCCCTTTTTTAATATATAATTAGCTAAAATAATTTTAGCGATGATAACCAAAACACTAGCAATAGCTACATAAGCATTAGGTATAATACTGCCTTCAAAAAGTCCATTATATATCACTGAAATGCCCATAAAAATTATCACAAAACCAATAAATAAACATGTTAGATATTCAATTTTTCCATGGCCAAAAGGATGATTGTAATCAGCTGGCTTAGCTGATAATTTATGCCCAACTATCGCAAAAATATCCGTTAATGTATCACTAAGTGAATGCACCCCGTCAGCAATTAAAGCTCCTGAAGCAGCAATGGTTCCTGCCACAATTTTAATTATCGATAGGGATATATTTGTAAGAAAACTTTTTAATAAAACTTTGGTTATTTTGTTCATAATACCACCTTTTTATTATATTCTAATTATTTTGCATCGAACCAATTTTTGCCATAATTGATATCAACTTTTAACGGAACTTCTAATTTATAAACATTTTCCATGACATCAGTAACTATTTTTGTGACCTTATCTAACTCTTCTTTCATAACATCAAAAATAAGTTCATCATGTACTTGTAAAATCATTTTACTTTGAATTTTTTCTTGTTTAAAGCGCTCATAAACCTTAATCATAGCTAACTTAATAATATCCGCACTGGTTCCCTGAATTGGTGTATTTAAAGCAATTCTCTCTCCACTTTGTCTAATCATATAAATAGGGTTTTTAAGTTCAGGAATATTGCGTTTTCGATTAAATAAAGTTCTAACAAAGCCTTGTTCCTTGGCCATGTTAATAGTATTATCCATATATTCCTGAATTCCAGGATAAGTTTCCAAATAAGTATCAATAAATTTTTTAGCATCAGATGCTTTAATGTCCAAATTCTCACCTAAGCCAAAACCACTAATCCCATAAATAATGCCAAAATTAACCGCTTTAGCCACTCTACGCATTTCGGAAGTGACTAATTCAGGCTTTACTTCAAAAATATCACTAGCTGTTTTTGCATGAATATCCATACCTTCATTAAATGCTTTTTCTAAAGCTGGCACATCGGCAATATGGGCTAAAATACGGAGTTCAATTTGTGAATAATCAGCACTTAAAATATAATCATTTTTAGGTACAAAAGCTTTTCTTATGGATTTACCAAATTCATCTCTGACTGGAATATTTTGTAAATTTGGCTCAATAGATGAAAGTCTTCCTGTACGTGTTAGGTTCTGCGTATAAATAGTATGAATCTTGCCATCAATAATATAATTAGTTAATCCTTCAATATAAGTACTATAAAGTTTTGCAAGCCCACGATATTCTAAAACTTTATCCACTATTGGATGTTTATCTCTTATTTTATGAAGTACATCAGCGGCCGTTGAATACCCATTGGTTTTTTTCTTTCCGTGTGGAAGCCCTAATTTTTCAAATAAAATTTCTGATAATTGTAATGGTGATGAAATATTAAATTCGCATCCAGCCATATTATAAATATCTCTAGTCACAAGTTCTAACTTAATTTGGATATCTTCACCCATCTGTTTTAAAGTTTCCTTGTCAACTAAAACTCCTGTAAATTCCATATCAGCCAAAATAGGCGCTAAAGGAAGTTCAACTTTTTCATATAAATCATAAACCTCTTCGGTTTTTAATTTATCTAAAAACATGTCTTTAGTTTCATAAATAAATTTAGCCCGCATAACACATGATTTAGCAATATCTTCTTCACTTGGTTTTTTTAAATGAATAAATTTGCCATAAATTGCTTCATAAAAATCTAATTTATAATAAACCTCATTAGCTAAATATGCCATGTCATCTTTAACATTATAATCAAGCAAAGAGCCGGCCATCATTGTATCAAATACAAAATTATTAACATCGATATCTAAATATTTTAAAGCCACAATAACTTTCTTTAAGTCATAAGTATATTTAATGTTTTCTTTTAAAAATGATGGTTTTTGTTTTAAAATATCAAGTGGCACAAAAGCCTTAATTTGATCATTATATAGTCCCATACCTAAAATTTCCGCAGTATGATAATTTGAACCAAAAACTTCTAAACAAACCGCTACTTCCCCATCAACTTTAAGTTCATTTATATCCCTAATAATTTTAATTTCATCCATTTTTTCTTCTTTTACTGGCTTATTTTTCTTTAGAAAAGAATAAAACTCTAAATCTTCATATAATTTATTTAATTCTAAGGTTTTTGGGCCGTTATATTTGGTATCATTAATATTAATTTCAAGTGGAACATCTTTAATAATTGTAGCTAAATCATAACTCATATATGCATTATCTTTGTCAGTTTCTAATTTTTCTTTTAATTTGCCAGAAATTTTATCAATATTTTCATAAATGCCATCTAATGTCTTATATTCATGAAGTAATTTTAAAGCTGTTTTCTCACCAATACCTTTAACTCCTGGGATATTGTCCGAAGCATCACCCATTAAAGCTTTTAAATCGATAACATTAATTGGTTTAATACCATAATCTTCTTCAAATGTTTTTTCATTATAACGAATATAATCTTTTTGTTTTAATAGTTTAATATCTACATCAGATGAAATTAATTGTAATAAATCCTTATCGCTACTAATAATCGTACCAATAAACTCATCTTCTTCATCACAATATTTACTAAAGGTTCCAATAATATCATCAGCTTCATAATTATCGATTTCATAATATTTAATACCCATGGCTGTTAATAATTTTTTTGCTACTGGAAATTGGATTTTTAATTCATGAGGAGTTTCAACTCGTCCGTCTTTATACACTTCATATTTATCATGTCTAAAGGTTTTACCTTTATCAAAAGCCACTAAAATATATTCAGGGTTTTCCTCACTGATAATCTTATTCATCATGTTAGTAAAACCAAATAAGGCATTAGTCGGAAAACCTTTACTATTATTCATAAAGTTTCCATTATAAGCCGTTGCATAATAGCTCCTAAATAAAAGATTATTGCCATCTACTAAAATTATTTTTTTCATGTTCTTCACCTGTTATTATTGTAACACATCTTCGACATTTATTAAACATTTATAAGTTTATAAATCGTCGTAAAAATTCTTTCATCACTTACATATTCTAAAACTAATTGGTTTTCTTTTTTACATAAAATAATACCAATGGTATTATCATGAAATACCTTTTTAATATGTTTATCGATATAATTCATATACTCTTTTACTTGAGCAGTATGTTCTCTTTTAAATTCATTTATTTTGACTTCTAAAGCTATGAAAGAATTGTAGTTATAATTAAAAAGTAAGAAATCAAGGCGATGATAAGCAGAACCTATCTTTATTTTTACTTCATGACCAATATAAGCAAAGCCCACGCCTAATTCTTTTAAAAAATTATCCATATCTTCTAAGAT
>CANRBD010000031.1 GCA_947628765.1 uncultured Bacilli bacterium | reverse complement strand
TTGTCATATTCTTTTATTTATCTAAATAACTCATTAATTTAGGGACAATTTGTTTTTTACGGGAAACAAGTCCTTCAAAGAAATGAGATTCTTTAATACTTTCTAAATTAAAAGCACTGGTAAAAATATTTTTACTTTTTTCATTGAAGAAAATATATGAGCCATTTTTTAAAATATCAGTTACAAATAAAGCTACGGCGCGATAATCTTCATCATTATACATATTGTTTAATTCCTCAATAATTTCATCTTTACGATTTAATATTTCTTTAGGATTCATTGTAGAAATTTGTCCAATACCAATTTTTTGATTATCAATCATAAAGTTTTTAAAGTCACCATGGATAATTTCCCCAACAGATTTTCCTTCAATACTAGAGCCAGCATTGAACATTTCCATACCAAATTCAGTATAATCAATGCCTGTTTGTTTTGATAAAGATTCAAGAGCTGATTTATCAAATAAAGTAGTTGTTGGAGAAGTTAAAAGTAAAGTATCGGAAATAATACCAGCCATCATAAGTCCGGCAATATGTCTAGGAATATCAACATTTTGTTCTTTAAACATTAAATACAAAATCGTATTGGTACATCCTACCGGCATATTTCTAAAATTAATTGGCATTGTAGTACCAATATTCCCTATTTTATGGTGGTCGACAATTTCAACAATTTCGGCTTCATCTAAACCGATAACACTTTGTTCTTTTTCATTATGATCTACTAAAATAACCTTTTTTGGTTTATTATTATCAGCAGTACTAACTCTAAAAATTCCACGACATTTGCCAGAATTACTTAAAACAGGATAATTACTGAATTTTTTCTTGTTAGCCATATCTAATACTTCAAATAAAGAGTCATTTTCATTAACGCAAATAATGTGCTGGCTGGCAATATCTTCAATATAATTACTTAAAATAACTAAGTTGGCAGCGGTAATACCATTATAATGAGTACTAATAATATCAACTTTATTTTTTTTGGCAATTTCTAAATGTTCAGGCAACATTTCAACATTGTTAGTTAAAATAATAATTGAAGCTGAATTATTAACGGCATACTCAATAATACTATGCCTATCACCAGTAATTAAAATACTATCACGGTCAATTTTGACTTCTTCTTTAAAGGTAGTACTACGATATGATGGGGAAATAATATTACCTTCTATTTCTTTATCAAATCTTAAAATTGATTTACCATCTAAAGCTTCTAAGAGATTATCATAAGAAGTACGTATTCTTTCAAAATTACCAGAGATTAAATCACTCATAACATGTTTAAGTGAAACCGCACCTTTATATTTACCATCTAATGAAATAATTGGAAGCATACTAATATTAGTTTCTTTCATTTGGTTATAAGCTTTAAAAATAGAATCTTTTTCGTGTAAGAAAAAACCTTTTTCATAACGAACATCTTTTACTTGAATACGAACATCATTTAAATATTTAGGTGTTTTTACATCAAAATAATCCAATACAAAAGAGGTTTCTCGGCTAATATTACCGAGAACCCTAGGTTCTGTTTTTTCACCTAATTCATTTTTTAAATAAGAAAGAACAATCGCTGATGTAACACTATCTGTATCCGGTTTTTGATGACCAAAAATTAAAGTTTTAGCCATATATTACCTCCTTATAAATATTTTTCGGCAATCGTTGTCGCCCATAAAACAACAAGGCAAACAACGACTGTGATAATAAAGGCAATGATAAAAAAGCGCATACTACGAACATAATCACTTCGATGGTCGTAAACATTCTCTTTTTCAGAAATTTCTGAAGGAGTGTCGGTAATTTCTAAGTTCATATGATCATTGACAAACACTTCAACACCTTTTTTGCTGTCTGCGACATTTTCTTTAAAAGAAAATTTTGTTAAAGGTGAAATTTCATAAAGTGAAAATGTTTTTTGCTCAGGGTTTTCAGTTAAACTATTAAGTTTATTAGTAACAACATATATTAATTCATCATATGTTTTAAAACTGTATTGACCTTGATAACCATTTAAATTAGGTTCATAGAAAAACCATTCACCACCATTTGAAAAAGCAACAAACCAGTGCCTAAAAGTTTGATAATCTTTTGAACCATCATTTTTTTCGAAGAAAAGTCTCATTACTTCGCAATCTAGTGCTGACAAAAAAATTGCCATAAATTCCATTGCAGAATTATTATTTCGTAAATTGAAATTGCGATTATTAATATGAGCTTTATTATTATTTATTGTAAAATCGTATAATTGGTTAGGAGTTTTAATACCTAGTTCTGCATAAGCATTTAAAATTTGTTCATTTTCCATATTCCACCTCAATTAATCTTTTATATCTAATAATATGATACCACAGAAACCAAATAATAGCAAAAAAATAACAGTATATTTTTGTCAATTAAACACACACTATACATTAGAAAGAAGGTAAAATATGAAGATGGCGGGAATTGTAAGAAGAATTGATGATTTAGGAAGAATTGTAATTCCGAAAGAAATAAGAAAAAATTTAAGATTAAGAAGTGGAGAAAATTTAGAAATTTTTATCGATGAAAAAGATAATATTGTTTTAAGAAAATATAATCGGATTGATAAATTAAAGGAATTTGGGCAAAATATTGTTGAGGCTTTTTTTAATATAACCAAAAATAATCTATTTATTACAAATAATGATACTTTTATTGCCGCAGGAGGACGTAAAAGTGAATATATTGGCAAAGTCATTTCTGACGATTTAGTTTCGTTAATTGCGGCTAGAAACGATATCAAAACTGAAGGGGTAATTAAAATGACAGCGGCAGAAAATGAGCAAGGCTTTTTTGCTTTTAGTCCAATAATTGCAAACGGTGATGCGATTGGATCAGTGATTTTACTGGCTGAAGAAGCAATTAAAGATGAGGAATTAAAACTTCTGAAAATAATTTCGACCTTTTTAGCTAGGTATATTGAAGAATAAAAATAAATATGCTATAATTAGGCATAAGCGATGAAGGAAAGAAAAATAGGTGACTTTAGAGAGAGTTTATGGGTGGTGGAAATAAACAAGGTGACTATTCCGAATGGTTCTGGAGCTTCTTAGCCGAATAATTAAGCTAAGACGTATTTCTGCGTTAAAGATTTGAGGTAAGCAAAAGCTTATAAATTAAGGTGGTACCACGTAATTTACGTCCTTATATTTAAGGATGTTTTTTTATTGATAAGGAGAGATTAACATGCGTAAATTTGAAAAAATCAGTTTGTCAGAGTTTATCAAAGACACAGGACTTACTGAAGAAGAATATTATAAATATAGTTTACCAAAAAGAAGTACTAAACATAGTGCTGGCTATGATTTTGCTACTTTAACTGATTTTACTTTAAAACCAAAAGAAATTAAATTAATTCCAACCGGAATAAAAGCCGACATGAATGAAAATGAAGTATTAATGCTTTATATCCGCAGTAGTTTGGGTTTTAAATATAATGTACGAATGTGTAATCAAGTAGGTATTATTGATAAAGATTATTATAATAATAAAGATAATGAAGGACATATTTTTGTAAAATTACAAAATGAAGGCGATATCGCTAAAGAATTTAAACAAGGAGAAAATATTGTCCAAGGAATTTTTACTGAATTTTTAACAGTTGATGATGAAGAAGAAATTACCACCCTTAGAACCGGTGGCATTGGCAGTACAAATGAGGAGGAAGAAAAATGAAAGAAACTTTTTATATAACAACATCAATTTTTTATGCATCGGCCAAACCCCATATTGGAAATTCATATGAAGGGGTTTTAGCTGACGCCATTGCTCGTTATAAAAGACTTACTGGTTATGATGTAAGATTTCATACCGGAACAGATGAGCATGGAGAGAAAGTACAAAATAATGCTTTAAAAAATGGCAAAGAACCCCAAGAATATGTAGATGAAATAGCTTTAGAAGTTAAAAGACTATTAGATATTTTAAATGTTAGTTATGATAAATTTGTAAGAACAACCGATGCTAATCATAAAAAAGTGGTCGGTAAAATATTTGAAAAATTATATAATAATGGCGATATATATAAAGGCGAATACGAAGGCCTTTACTGCACGCCTTGTGAATCTTTTTTTACTGAATCACAGTTAGTAGATGGCAAATGCCCTGACTGTGGCAGAGAAGTCAAAAAAGCCAGTGAAGAAGCTTACTTTTTAAAGCTTAGTAAATATAATGAATGGTTAAAAGATTATATTTTAAAGCATCCTAATTTTATTGAACCTGAAAGCCGTAAAAATGAAATTATGAATAATTTTATTATTCCTGGTGTTCAAGATTTGTGTGTCACTAGAAGTTCATTTGATTGGGGAATTAAAGTACCTTTTGACCAAAAACATGTAACTTATGTATGGCTAGATGCGTTAGCTAATTATATTACTTTTTTAGGATATGATCCTGATGATGAAAGTGATGATTTTAATAAATATTGGCCCGCCGATATTCATATTATTGGTAAAGATATTCTAAGATTCCATACGATTTATTGGCCAGTGATGCTAAAAGCTTTAGGTCTTTCAATGCCAAAGAAAATTTTTGGCCATCCTTGGGTTTTAGCGGCCGATAGCGATAAAATGAGTAAATCTAAAGGCAATGTTTTGTATGCCGATAAGCTCGTAAATTTATTTGGTGTTGATGCGGTAAGGTATTATTTATTACATGAAATTCCTTATGGACATGATGGTTATATTAGTTATGAATTATTAATCGAAAGAATTAATTCTGATTTAGCTAATATTTTAGGTAATTTAGTTAATAGAACAATTACAATGGCTCATAAGTATTTTGATGGAATTGTTTATAAACCAGAAAAATTTGAAGAAGCTGATCAAGAATTAATCGAAATGGCTAAAGGATTAAAAGCGAAAGTTGAAGAGAAAATGGATAGTTTAAAAATTGCCGAAGCGATTGATGAAGTTTTTGAACTATATCGCCGTAGCAATAAATATATCGATGAAACTACACCTTGGATTTTAGCTAAGGATGAGAGTCAAAAGGAAAGACTAAAAACAGTTATTTATAATTTGTTAGAAGCCATTAGAACAGCTACCGTGTTCTTGCAAGCCTTTTTACCAGATACCGCCGATAAAATTTTTGAGCAGTTGAATACACAAAATCGCCAAATTGATTCAGTGGATAATTTCGATGGTATGGATGATGGTATTAAATTAAATAATCCGGAAGTGTTATTTGCGAGAATTGATAAAGACAAAAAATTAGAAGAAATCGAAAAGGAAGCATAAATTTTAATAAATGAAAAATATTGTAAAATTCGCAAAAAGGGGTTTACAATATTTTTTTAATGACATATAATAAGTCGGACGCCAAAAAGGAAGGAGGGATTAAAATGTTAAGAGATTCTATTGTAAAAGAAATATCTAGGGATAAAGATGGAAACACAAATATTACTTATGTAAGTACAAAATTAGAGGAGTTAAGTAAAGCTAGAAAAAAATTTGCTTTATGTTCTGGAACAACCATGACGATTGCATTTTTAACGGCTCCATTACAACCATTTGTTTCAATGTTATTTTTAGGTGCAGCTATTGGAACTTTAGGGCATTGTTGTGGGATTAATAGAACATATCAGTCACACAAGAGTGAATTAGAAAAAACAGGTAAAATAAAAAAACGTATTATTTACAAAAGAAAAATAAAACAAAATTGATGTTTTATTTTTTTGTTTTACTTGTCACTTTTGGACATAAATTATTGTATCTTAAAACAAAAATTGTTATAATACAAATTGTAGTATGTTGTAAGATAGGGGGAACTAATATGACAGAAAAGATAACTATGATGAATGAAGAAAAGACTAAAGAAGTTCTTTTCCATTCACCAAAACTTGATAAGAAAAAAAGTGGGGAATTAACTGGCTATGCTTCGATTGATAAACCTTGGTTACAGTATTATAAAGAAGAAGCACATGATTGTGTTATTCCAGAACAAACGCTTTATCAAGCATTAGTAGAAAATAATAAAGACAATCTTGAAAATGCCATTTTTGTGTGTGCTGATAGAAATAATCAAAAAGTTTCTTATGGTGAATTTATCGAAATGGTAGATAATTTTGCTAAAGCTTTAGTAGCGCTTGGATTAAAACCGGGTGATGAGATTATTACTACTTTTAAAAATTCAATCGAAGGTATTGCTTTAGTTTTTGCTAAAAGTAGATTAGGAGTAGTAGCTCATTTTATTGATCCAACTAATAGTCCAGCAGAGAAAAAACGTATGATTAGTGAAACCAATGCCAAGCATTATTTTATTGCTGAAGAATTTTTACCTTCGGCTGAACCATTAGTTAAGGGAAATATTATTGATAATATCGTTGTTTTACCAACGTTAAATAGTAATAAAGTAGAAACTGATTTAACTACTTTAGAACAAAGCGAAAGTTATACAAGTTATCAAGATTTTATAAAAAATGGGGAAAATGAAACATTACCAGAAGTTCATCCCTTTGACAAATATGAAGTATCAACAATTATGTATACAGGTGGTTCCACTGGCCCATCTAAAGGGGTAAAGCTTACAGATTACAATTTTGTTTCTAAATATTATCGTCAAATGAATTCAAACTGGAAATGGGGAAGAAATCGTATTAATTTAAGTTGTCTTCCAGGCATTATTGCTTTTGGATTATCAGAAAGCATTGTTTCTCCAATTTTAGCGGGCGAAACGAATGTTGTTGTAGATTGTTTACAAATTCCAAAATTTTCAGAGTTTGTTTTAACTAATAAACCAAATGATGTATCATGTTCACCAATTCACATTGAATTTTTAGTTAATAGTCCTTTAATCGATGAGAATACTGACTTATCATTTTTAGAAATGATGCCTTGCGGTGGTGACGGTATGACTAAACAAGCCGATGAATATGCTAGAAAATTTTTAGAGGCTCACGGAGCTAAAGATGCTTTTGCTCAAGGCTGCGGATTTACTGAATCAACAGGAGCTTTCTGTTATGGTTTAGGTGAAGAAAATGAACCAGGGTATATGGGAATTCCATTAGCTGGAAATGTTTCCGCTGTCTTTGATCCGGCAACTGGTGAAGAATTAAAATATGGCGAAGTTGGAGAATGGGCGGTAATGACTGATACAGCTATGGTTGGTTATTTAGATGAAGAAAAAACGAAAAAAGCGCTTAAAACACATGCTGATGGTCAGGTTTGGCTACATCCAGGCGATATGGTCCATATGAATGAACAAGGCAAAATTGCGATGCATGATAGAACAAGTAGAACATTTAACTTTATGGGATTAAAAGTTTATCCTTCAGCTTTAGAAAGCTTTTTAAGTAAACATCCTGCTGTTCAAAAATGTATTTTAAGTGGTATTAAATCACCATTTACAGCAGCGATAGCTGTAACTGATCAAAAAATACCGATTGTTAATGTGGCTATCAAAGATGAATACAAAGGTAAAGAAGAACAAGTTATGGCTGAACTTGAACAAATTATTGCTGAAAATGCCCAATCATATATCAATATTTTTGCTTATATCTTTAGAGATGAGTTACCATACACCAATAGAGGTAAAATAAATTATCAACAATTAGAAACTGAAGGTTTTGAAGAAAAAGCTGATCGCAAAGTTTTTGTAAAAAAACCATCAATGCCTAATTAATAAGAGACAAGTGAAGTGATTAGTTGATTTACTAATCACTTTTTTTATGCTATAATTATTATAAAGTAAGAAGGTGGGAAAATGTTAACAATACCTGTAACAATATTAAGTATGGTATATATGTGTCTACTAGCTATTGCATATTTTTCCAAAGACAGAATAGCGACAACCGAAAATAAAATATATTCTTATATGATTGGCCTTTCTTGTTTAGGGATTACTTTAGATACAACTAGTTGTGTATTGGTGTTAAATAATTTAGTAAATACGTTTTTCTTTAGAGTTGTCACCCTTTTGATGTTTATTTATTATATTTTGTGGTCAGGTTTGTTCTTGATGTATGTTTTTACAATCTCAATGAAAAAAGATAAAATGAGTGAACAAGAATTTTTAAGTACTTATAAGCGTCGATTAAAAATTATTTTAGGCATATTTATTATTTGTGCTTTAGTAGTACCACTTATGCCTTTATCATATAATATTAAAGGCAATGCGATTTTTCCTGAAGGCTTAGCTGTTGATTTTACTTATTTTATAGCTGGATTTTTATCTATGATTATAATGTTACTATTATTGTTCTTTAATCGAAAAAAGGCCCGTACAAAACAATATATTCCAGTTTATGCACTTATAATATTATTTTTATTAGTAGTAGTGATTCAAAAAATGAATCCATCATTAATTTTAACTACAACAGTAGAATGCTTTATTACGTTTATTATGTATTTTACTATTGAAAATCCCGATGTTCAATTAATCAGTGAACTTTATAAAAATAAAAAAGTTATTGAAAAATCAAACGAAGATACTTCAAGATTTTTATTTAGAATGACTCAAGATATTAAAAAACCCGTTAAAGATATAATTACACTTAGTCATGATATAGCGAGTATGAAGACTAAGGAAGAAATGGTTAATGCTAGTAAGTATATAAATAGTTATAGTAATCAAATCGACTATTTAATCAATAAAGCTTTAAATATTTCTAATATGGATACCCAAAAAATTAAAGTGTTTGATAGTAAATATAACGTTAATAATTTATTTAAAGAAATTTCTTCTCGTGCACGAGAAGAAATTAAACAAAATTTAAAATTTGAATTTAATATCAGTGCTAATATTCCTTCATATTTATATGGTGATGCCATTAAAATTAAACAAGCTGTTTCATCAGTGATTAATATTTGTGATAGTTTTACCACTAATGGCTTTATTTCTTTAGATGTGAGCTCGATGATTAGATATAATATATGCCGTTTAGTAATTACTATTGAAGATTCTGGCCGTGGCATTGGTATTGACCGAATCAATGAAATTTTAAGTTATACTAGTGATGATTTACAAAAAATAGATGTTAATAAAGAAGATTGTCATTTAGATATTATTGCAGTTAAAAAGATTGTCAATATGTTAGGTGGTTCACTTATGATAAAAAGTGAGGAAAATGTTGGTACAGCTGTAACTATTATTTTGGAACAAAAAGTAGTGGGAACAGCAGAAACTGAAATTTCCAAAAAACTCGAAAATTATGAACAATTAATGTATGGTAATAAGCATGTTTTAGTAGTTGATACTAATGAAAATGAACTTGCAGAAATAGAAAAAATTATTAGTAAAGAATCAATTAATGTAAGTGGAACAGTATATGAGCGTGATTGTATTGAAAAAATAAGGTCAAACCTTAAATATGATTTAATTATTTTAGACGATGAAATTGGTGAAAGTAGTGCGCTTAATATTTTAAAAGAATTACAAACAATTAAAAACTTTAAAACACCTGTAGTAGTAATGCTTGAAAATAATAAAGAACATATTAAGCTTCATTATTTACAAGATGGTTTTGCTGATTCAATTAAAAAAGAAAAACTAGAGTCAGAAATCCACCGAATTTTAAAAAGATTTTAAATTTATAAACAAAAAAATTCTTTGTAAAATGTTGTAAATTGTCGATTAAAAATGTTTGAAATTCATGGTATATAATGTTATAGTGTTTAAGTACGGATAAAAAGGAGAATTTCAAATGCTTACAAAAGACAAAGAAAGTAGTATCATCTGTGTATTATTAACAGTATTAATAATCGCTTTAGTTGTTGATGTAGTAAAGCAGTGGTCAGCTTTAGATTTTGCTTATCTCGTATTTATGATAAGTTGTTTTATGAGGTTTATTTATATAAAACGACATTAAAGATTATACTAAATATGGTATAATCTTTTTAGGTGATTAAAATGATGATAGATACACATTGCCATTTAGGTAAAGAAGATTATGATGATGTCAAAAAAGTCATAAAAAACATGGGAAACAATATAATGATAGTAAGTAGTGCTAGTCCATCGGATATTAAGGAAGTAATTGCTTTGTGCGAAAAGTATGATAATATCTATGGGACTATAGGAATTCATCCGGAGTTTGCAAGTACATATAAAGAAGAAGATTTAAAAATGTTAGAAGAATTTTTAAATCATCCAAAAATTGTTGGTATTGGAGAAATTGGCTTAGATTATCATTATACTAGTGACAATAAAGATAAACAAAGAGAACTTTTTATTAAACAAATTCATTTAGCGAATAAATATAATAAAACTATTGTCATACATTCAAGGGATGCCATATTAGAGACTTATGACATTTTAAAACAAGAAAAAAATAAAGAAGTTAAATGTAATATGCATTGTTATAGTGGCAGCTTAGAAATGGCTAAAAGATTTATTCCATTAAATGTTACTTTTGGAATTGGTGGCGTGCTAACTTTTAAAAATGAAAAGAAATTGAAAGATATAGTAAAAGAAATAGATTTAAAATATTTCGTTTTAGAAACCGATAGTCCTTATCTGACACCAGAACCTTATCGTGGACATAAAAATGAACCAAAAAATGTATACTATGTTGCTTTAAAAATAGCAGAAATAAAAAACATGAAAATTGATGATGTTTTAAAATATACAACCGAAAATGCCAAAAGAATATTTGACATCAAGTAAGTATTTATGTTATAATAAGCCACGTTTCGATTTGAAAATAGGAGGAACTTATGAATACTTATTTACTGGGGCTGATTACAAAATGGGCATCTATTGCTTTTAGTGCAGTCTTAGGAATATTTGGATTTCAAGATGTAACTACTATTCAAAATACAAATCAAACAAAAAATTCGGCCACGCAGATTAATGAAGTAGCATATGAAGTGGTCACAGAATATAATGACAAACTTCCTAAAGATGTTGTAGTTACCAAACAGGAAGGGAAGAATGGAATTATTTATACAAACTTACAAAATGGAAACATTTTAACTTTAGAAACGCCAACTGATGAAATTATTGAAGTAGGAACTGGCGAAGAAGGTAAGTTTGTTGGCAAAATGACGGGCTATGGCGCTGATTGTTTAGGATGCAGCCAAGAAGGGCTTGTGTCATGTAAAACATATGATGGAAGGTCATGGAGTTTAACGCAAGATGGAACAACTTATGTAGACCATGAATACGGTTCAGTCCGTATTTTGGCAGCTTCATTAAGTAAATTTCCATGTGGAACAATTATTAAAGTTGAAAACGATACTTATGGTAATTTTAACGCCATTGTGTTAGATACCGGTGGAGCTATGCGCAATGCTTGGTCTCATGGTGAAGTTCATATGGATTTAGCTTTTGTATCGGAACATTCAGATGGTGTTTATGATGCTACTAATAAAAATGTTAAGTATAGTGTTCAAAGATGGGGATGGTAATCCCTTTTTTTTCACCTTAAAAAGTGTTATAATAAAAGTGTTGGAGGGCAATATGGAATATTCACCTAATAAAATGAAAGAAGTTTTACAAAGTCAAAATTTTAGTTTTAAAAAAAAGTTTGGGCAAAACTTTATTATTGATAAAAATATTATTGATAATATCATAGCTAAAACTGATATCGATAAAGAAACTTTAGTGATTGAAGTAGGTCCTGGGGCGGGATCGCTGACCAAACAATTAGGTGAAAAAGCCAAAAATGTTTTAGCTTATGAGATAGATGAAAGCATAAAACCAGTTTTAGAAAATAACATAACCGCTAATACAGAGGTTATATATGCTGATTTTTTAAAGCGAAAAATAAATGATGATATTCGCAAATATGATTTTAAAAAATTATATGTCGTGGCTAATCTTCCATATTATATAACAACACC
>CANRBD010000030.1 GCA_947628765.1 uncultured Bacilli bacterium | reverse complement strand
GCTTTATTATATGCCTGTCTTTATATGGCCGATTTTATTACTCTTGATGACCTAAAAAAATTTAGACAATTAGGTTCAATAACACCAGGACATCCGGAATATAAATTAACTCCTGGAGTGGACATGAGTACAGGCCCTTTAGGTCAAGGCCTAGCCTCTGCTGTTGGTATGGCTATCGGCCTTAAACATTTAAAAGAAAAATTTAAAGATGCTACTTTAATTGATAATTATGTCTATGTTTTATGTAGTGATGGCGATTTAATGGAAGGTATTAGTTATGAAGCTTCTTCTTTGGCTGGAACTTTGAAATTAGATAATTTAATTATTTTATATGATTCCAATGATGTATCTTTAGATGGTTCCACTAATATGACTTTTGATGAAGATATAAGAGAACGCTTCGATGCCATGGGTTTTTATACAACGCTTGTTAAAAATGGGGGCAGTATTTCAGAAATTGATAAAGCCATTAAAAGAGCTAAAAAAAGTGATTTGCCAGCCCTAATAGAAATAAAAACGATTCTCGGTAAAGATTCCATATTAGAAGGTACAAATAAAGCTCACGGCAATCCTTTAACTGATGAAGATATTAAACAGTTAAAGGAAAAACTAGGAGTTCCTAATGAACCTTTTTATACCAATACATTAGCTATCAAAGCTTTTCGTGATGAGATTGCGACCAGAACCGATGAAAAATTTAAATTATGGAATCAAAAATATCAAGAATATATTAGTAAACAAGAAAATCTTAAACAAATGGAAGATTTTAAATATGGTAATATCGATTTTCAAATCAAAAATAATCCATTTGAAGATATTAAAGATGAAGCGACTAGAGATAGCATGAGTAAAGTTTTGAATTTTATCAGTGATCAAAGTGATTTAATTTTTGGTGGCAGCGCTGATTTAGCGAGCGCCACTAAAACATATTTAGACGGTAAAGGGGATTTTAGTAAAGATAATTATAATGGTTCTAATATTTGGTTTGGCGTTCGTGAACATGCGATGGGAGCTATTTTAAATGGTATGGCCACTATTGGTTATTTACCATTTGGCTCAACATTTCTCGCGTTTTCTGATTATTTAAAACCCGCTATGCGTATGAGTGCCCTTATGGATTTACCAGTCACTTATATATTTACACATGATTCTATTTGTGTTGGTGAAGATGGACCGACTCATCAGCCACTTGAACAAATAGCCGCCCTTAGAGCTATGCCTAATATGACAGTTTATAGACCGGCTGATTTTAAAGAAACTTTAGGTAGTTTTTTAACCGCTTTTTCGTTAAAAAAACCATGTGCCGTTATTTTAACTAGACAAAAAGTTAAAGCTTTAGAAAGCACTAACCCTAAAGAAATTATTAAAGGTGGTTATATTGTTAAAAAAGAAAATCATTTTCCCAATGCTATTTTAATTGCTACAGGCTCTGAAGTTAGTATTGCGTTATCTTTAGCCGATGAACTGCAAAAAGACGGTTATGATATTAGAGTCGTGTCAATGCCATCGGTGGAACTTTTCTTACAAAATAGTAAAGAATATCAAAATGACATTTTACTTCTTGGTGTTAAAACTTTCTTTATCGAAGCTAGTACCGGCCAAGAATTAAGAAGATTTGTGTCTAATGATAGATACTTAATTACGTTAAATTCGTTTGGCACCAGTGCTAAAACATCTGATGTTTTAAATTATATGGATTTTTCTTATGAACAAATCAAACAAAAGATTAAGAAAATATTGTAATTTTTCTTGAAAAAAGGCATAATTTCTAGTAAAATACCTTATAGAAAGGACTGATAATAGTGGGAGCATTTTTTATAGATTTATTACAAATATTAGGTGGACTTGTAGTTGGTGTGATTATTGGCTTTTTAGTGGCTAGACATCTAACAAAAAAAGAAATGAAAAAAAATCCGCCTATTAATGAAAGAATGATAAAGGCCATGATGTCTGGAATGGGTAGAACTCCTAGTCAAAAACAAGTCAATCAAATGATGAAACAAATGCAGAAATATATGTAAAATATGTTTCTTTTTTCTTAATTTGACTAAATTCTCTTTTTTTGCTATTATATGCCCTAGTTAAGGGGGCTTTTTTATGGAAAACGGATATGCTTTAATTACCGAATATGGTAAAAAAGATCAAAAAAATATCACCTTCGATGAAAATAATTTAGAACATCATTCTAATCCTTATGAAAACGAGGGCCTTAAAGAAATGTATAAGTATGTTTATTCGGATGATATTAATTATCGTTTTGATATTTATACTTTATTAGAACTGCACCGAAAATTATATTCTAAAGTACCATATCCCGAAGTTGGAGGGATGATTAGAAATGCAACCGCGCATTTTAATGAAGTGGCGATTGATTTGGTGCCTCATTATGAAATTAGAAATTTCCTTAAAGAGCTTGACTATGAAGTTCAGGATATTGTAAAATTAGGTGAAGATGTTTTAAATGATTACAGTCTTATTTTTGAATATATCGATAGATGTATTAAGCTTAAATGTAAATTAATATATGTTCATCCTTTTGCCGATGGTAATAAAAGAAGTATTAGAGGCTTTATCAATAAATTACTATTAAATGTCAGTCTTCCTTCTGTTTATATTTACGATGATGAACAAATATTATACAAAGAAGCTTTAAAAGAAGCTATCGGTGATAATGATTATACTAAAATAACTAATTTTTATTATTATAAAATAGGTGAAGCAATCAAAGAAAACGAAGCAATACCAAATCATCAAAAAACATTAACAAAATAAAAAGCATCTTTGCTTTTTATTTTACCTATAAGTAAAGGATGGCTAGAGTATGAAAATAAAATATGAATTAATTACTAATGATAATCGTGCCAGATTAGGAAAATTACACACTAATCATGGGACATTTGATACGCCAATGTTTATGCCTGTTGGTACTTTGGCAACTGTCAAAACTTTAACCCCTGAAGAACTTAAAGAAGTAGGGAGTGCGGTTATTCTTTCTAATACTTATCATTTATGGTTACGTCCTGGGGAAGATGTTATCGCAAAAGCTGGCGGACTTCATAAATTTATGAATTATGATGGACCTATTTTAACCGATAGTGGGGGCTTTCAAGTTTTCTCTTTAGCTAAGCCTAAAGATATTACTGAAGAAGGGGTTCATTTTAAAAGCCATTTAGATGGTAAAAATTTACTTTTAACCCCTGAACTTTCTATTCAAATTCAAAATAAACTAGATAGTGATATTGCCATGAGTTTTGATGAATGTATTCCGTATCCCGTTGATTATGATTATGCCAAAAAAAGTACTGAACGTACTTTAAGATGGGCCAAACGTGGTAAAGATGTTCATCAAAATGAAAATCAATCATTATTTGGCATAGTTCAAGGCGGAGCCTATCAAGATTTACGTAAATGGAGTGCCTTAGAAACGGTTAAACTAGATTTTGATGGTTATTCCATTGGTGGCACTAGTGTCGGCGAAGATAAAACTACCATGTATCAAATGATTGATGATGCGATAAAATATTTACCAGAAAATAAACCTCGTTATTTAATGGGAGTTGGTGAACCTGAGGATATTTTTGCCGGCATTGAAAGAGGTATTGATATGTTTGATTGCGTCCTTCCTACAAGACTAGCCAGACATGGTAATGCTTTCACATCACAAGGGAAAATTAATTTAAAAAATCTAAAATATAAAGAAGATTTTCTTCCTATTGATAATACCTGCGATTGTTATACATGTAAGCATTATTCTAAAGCCTACCTTAGACATTTATTTGTCGCCAAAGAAAGCTTAGGAGGACGTTTACTTTCCATTCATAATATTAGATTTTTAATAAAATTAACCGAAAATATCAGAGCAGCTATTAAAGAAAATAGATTTTTAGAATATAAAAAAGAATTTTTAGACCAATATAAAAACCTTAGTGATTAAGGTTTTTCTTCTTTTTTAACATTTATTCCCAGCATACTTCCCATTACCGCGCTCATAATTAATGAAGCATAAAATAGTAAGTCCTTTAAGGTAATATTTGTAAATATTATATTAAAAATAAAGATTATAAATGTGATAATTAGGCCTATTTTAATACCCTCTAACCAGCCATTTTTTATGGCTCCATAGCCTAAAGTAAAACCACCTAAAGCTAAAGAAAATAACGGAATAATAATTTTTATAATCGTTAGTGTTTTACCGCTGATAATATCAAAATAATTAAAAACAGTAAACAAAAAAGTTAATATTAAAATACTACCAATCGTGATAATCAAAGCTTTGATTATTTTTTTTAGATATTTCATAAAATCCTCCTAATTAAGGTTATGTGATATTTATTTAACTTATACGTGATATTTTTTCTGTTTTGATTTGTTTGTCTTGAAAAAGATTATATGTTATGATATACTTGTTATAGTAGAGAAGGTATTTTATGAGAAAACGATATAACGATAGGAAAAATGTAGCTAAAAGTGAACGTAAAAAAAGGATATTCGCCGTTGTAGTCCTTGGCGTTGTGATTTTTTATGCTCTTTTTGTTCCGCCACTTGCCCATAACGTATTATCAGGTAACCCTAGTTCTGGAAGTTATTTTGATGATTTATTAAGTTATTGGGGAATTGTTTCTAAAAACAAATGTGAATTAAATTGTGATACCAATCATGATGGTATTTGTGATTTAAATTGCGACACTAATAATGATGGTGTATGTGACCGTAATTGTGACACTAGTCACAATGGTAAATGTGATTTAAATTGTGATGATAATGGCGATGGTACGTGTGATCGTAACTGTGATACCAACGGTGATGGTACATGCGACCGAAATTGTGATAGTAATGGTGACGGCAAATGTAATTTAAACTGTGATGATAATGGCGACGGTACGTGTGACCGTAACTGCGATACCAACGGTGATGGTATATGTGATTCAAATTGCTATAACAATGGTACATGTACTCGTAACTGTGATACAAATGGTGACGGTGTCTGTGATCGTAATTGTGACGATAATGGCGATGGTGTATGTGACCGTAACTGCGATAAAAATGATAATTCAAACGAAGAACCATCTAATCCACAAAAACCTTCAACTGATACTCCTTGGAATGTTGGCTTTACAAATGCCAAGGTAAAAACTACTTTTGGTGATGCTAGAGAAGTAACACCAGTAAAATTTACGGCGACTAATGCTGTCTTTGATGTTGTTTTAAATGGAGCTAACGATGCTATTACTTATGAATTTACAATTAAAAACTCTGGAGTTTTAAATGCTAAAGTTGATAGTATTATGATTAGCCCAGCTAATGAAGCCAGCGATATTATTCATTTTGATGTTCAAGGAATAAAAGTGGGTGATAAGCTTCGCGCTGGAGATTCTACGACGATGACAGTTACTACTTATTATAATGAAAATGGCGTATTGAATAGGTTTACGCAATTCCAGAAAACGGCTACAATTGTTATTAACTACGCTCAAGATTAGCCAATTGGCTAATTTTTTAATGCCTTTTTAACATGCATATATTGATGAATAGTAACGACAATCATATTAAGAGCGCTACTCCAAATAAGACCCCATAAACCGATATGCATATTACAAAAGATTAGTAAACTAATAACTCTTACAAATGTACCAATTAATGTTCCATTCATAGCTTCTTTGGCTTTACCCATAGCTTGCAGGGAAGCAGTTAAAGGCGCTTGAATATAGTGAAATAAACAGATAGGCGCTAAAACTTTAATATATTCAATACCGGCTTTAGTATTATAGATAAATTCCATTGGAATATCAGGAGCAATTTCAAAAATAAGCGTGGCTGGAATACCAATTAATAACGATAAAAATATGGCTAGTTTTACCTTGTTATAGCTATATTTCAAATGTCCTTGACTATAAGATTTACTAATATTAGGTATTAAAGCTTGACTTATGGCCATTGTAAAAAAGGAAGGAATTAAAATTAAGGGCATAATAAAACCATTAATAATACCATATTCATTTACGATAAAGCTATTAGTATAACCATTTTTTAAAAGAAAATAAGTTAAAATAATTGGCTCAAAAAAATATCCAACCGAACCGATAATTCGGCTCATTGTCGTTGGAATACCAATATCAAATACTTCTTTAATATTGCCCTTATTTATTTTTAAATCCTTTTTAGTAATTGTAAAGTTTTTGGGTAAGAAAAAGAACAAAACTAAAATAGAAGTAAGTTCACTAATGACATTGGTTAAAACGACAAAGGCCACGGCATATTCTAAACCAAAACTAATAAAAAGCGGAATACCAATAATTAAGCATATAAGCCTGATTATGTCTTCGGTAACATTAGAGATAACATGAGGAAGCATATTTTGTTTACCAAAAAAATAGCCTCTTAAAATACTAGAAATACTGATAAAAGGCAAAACAAAACCAATACATACTAAAGGATAATAGCTTCGTGGTTCATTAAGTAAATTATTACTGATATAAGAACCAAAAAACAAAAGTAAAAGCATAATAGTCAAATTAATTCCAAGCGAAATAGGTAAAATCGAAAAGACTAAGTTTTTGTTATTTTTCTTTTCTTCGGCCACTAGTTTACTAATAGCCACGGGAAAACCTAAACTAGCTATGCCCATCAGTAAAGTAAAAGTCGGCGAGATAAGCATATATAAGCCCATACCTTCAGTGCCAATTAAGCGCGCTAAAACAATTTTAATAATCATACTGACAATTTTAGTAATAAAACCGCCGATTATTAAAAGAATAGTGGACTTAATAAACAGGTTTCCTTTAAGCTTAATCATATTAGATTATATGCAAAAATTTTAGTTTTATAAAAAAACTGCTGCAAATATTAAAATCTATGTTATAATGAAAGAGAGCCAACTATACTCTCAAAAGTATAGTTTTTTCTTTAGGAGGTATGAAATGGCGAAGTATGTTTTTGTAACAGGGGGAGTTGTATCGGGGTTAGGCAAAGGAATAACCGCATCATCACTGGCTTTGCTTTTAAAGTCCAGAGGTTATAAAGTTTTTATGCAGAAGTTTGATCCTTATATTAATGTTGATCCTGGAACTATGAGTCCTTTTCAACATGGTGAAGTCTATGTCACCGCCGATGGCTCTGAAACTGATTTAGATTTAGGTCATTATGAAAGATTTATCGATGAAGAGTTGAACTATACATCTAATATTACGACCGGGAAAGTTTATTCTTCAGTTTTAGAAAAAGAAAGACGGGGCGATTATTTAGGAGCTACGGTTCAAATCGTTCCTCATATTACTAATGAAATTAAAAACAAAGTTTATGAAGCCGGTATTACGAGTAATGCGGATATTGTTATTACTGAAATTGGTGGAACTATTGGCGATATTGAATCGCAAGCTTTTATTGAAGCTTTAAGGCAAATCCGCAATGAAAAAGGTAAGGAAAATACTTTCTTTGTACATGCCACTTTAGTGCCATTTATCTATGGATCTGATGAACTTAAAACTAAACCAACGCAACATAGTGTTATTGAACTTCGTGGCATGGGAATTCAACCAGATATGATTGTCACCCGTAGTCCAATCGTTTTAGATGAACATTTGAAAAGTAAAATAGCTCTATATTGCAGTATTCCAACCGAAAATATTATTGATTCGGTGGATGTTAAAAACATTTATCAAATTCCAATCAATTATTATAAACAAGGCGCTGATGCCATCATTTTAAAACAATTTGGGATGAAAGTTACCAAAGCTAATTTAAAAGAGTGGGAAAAGCTTATCGATGTCACTGATCATTTAGAAAAAGAAATCGAAATCGCCTTAGTTGGTAAATATGTTGAACTTCATGATGCTTATCTTTCAGTGGCGGAGTCATTAAGACATGCTGGCTACAAATATCATACTAAAATTAATATTAATTGGATTGACAGTGAAGAATTAGAAAATGATGTCGATCTTAAAAAAGTTTTTAAAAATTCTAAAGGCATTATTGTTCCTGGTGGCTTTGGTGAGCGTGGTATTGAAGGAATGATTAAAGCTATTACTTATGCGCGTGAAAACAATATTCCATATTTAGGAATTTGTTTAGGTATGCAGCTTGCGGTTATCGAATTTGCTCGTAATGTCTGTCATATTGCGGAAGCTAATTCAACAGAGTTTAATAGTCTTTGTCCAGAACCGATTATTGATTTAATGAGTGATCAAAAAAACATTATTAATATGGGTGGAACATTAAGATTAGGTAATTATGATTGTAAAGTAAAAAAAGGCACATTAGCTTATGATGATTATAAAACCGAAACTATTAAAGAAAGACATCGCCATCGTTATGAATTTAATAATAAATACAAAGATATTTTAAAAGAACATGGTATGGTTTTTTCTGGCATTAATGAAGCCAGTAACTTAGTTGAGATAATTGAAGTGCCAAAACACAAACACTTTATTGGCTGTCAATTTCATCCAGAATTTAAAAGTAGACCAACTAAATGTCATCCACTTTTTGACTCGTTCATTAAAAGTAGTTTAAAATAAAGATAGGAGGAAAGACATGAAAAAATTATTACTTTTAGTTACTTTTACTTTATTATTAAGTGGTTGTAGTACAATAGAAACTTATCATTGTACTATTGATGACCGTGAAGCAGTAATTACTTTAAAAGATGGTTTTATTTCTAAATATGTTTTAGATACAATTAAAATTAAACGCGCTGAAATTGATGAAATTAATGGTGCATATTTCACTGGAGTTTCATCACCCGAAGATGGGAAAAAAGCTTTAATTAATTTTGTTCAATCATCTGGTGGCCACTGCGATTTTGAATAGAGGTAGAACATGAAATTTTTGAAATGGTTTTTAACTATTGTCAGTATCGGCATTATTTTAGCTAGTATTTTTTGCTTTTTAGATCGCGCTGGTGATGCTAAAAACGTAAAACCTATACCTATTAAAGAAGAAAAATCAAAAGTTAGTCTTGTAATGGTTGGCGATGCGCTTCTTCATAGTTCGGTTTATAATGATGCCTATAAAAATGGGGTGTATGATTTTAAAAGTCAAATAGAACTAATTAAACCGATTATTCAAAAGCATGATCTGGCATTTTATAATGAAGAAACTGTTTTAGGAGGCACTAGTATTGGATTATCTGATTATCCAACATTTAATTCGCCACAAGAATTTGGAGATGCAATGTTAGATGCCGGCTTTAATATTATAAATCTTGCTACTAATCATACTTTAGATAGGGGAGAAAAAGCTATTATCAATGAAATAAACTATTTCAAAGATAAAGATGTTTTAACGGCTGGCAGTTATGATTCTTTTGAAAATGCCTCTAAAATACCAATTAAAGAAAAAAATGGTATTAGTTATACACTTCTTTCATACACTTACGGCACTAACGGTATTAGAATTCCTGAAGGTAAAGAATATTTAGTAAATTTATATAGTGATGCGCAAGCTAAAAAAGATATTGAAGCTGTCCGTGATAAAGTTGATTTACTTTTAGTATCGATGCACTGGGGAACAGAATATCAAACTGAACCTACAGCTGAGCAAAAAAGAGAAGCCGAATATTTAGCTTCTTTAGGAGCCGACATTATCATTGGAACTCATCCGCATATAATTGAACCGATTACTTATATTGATGATACTTTAGTCATTTATTCTTTAGGTAATTTTATTTCTGCTCAATCGACCAATAATGATTATAATACGATGGTAGAATTAATGACGATGGTTGATGTGGTTAAAACAACTAAAAATGGTAAAAGTCAAATAAAATTGGAAAATTTAAATAATGAACTTTTATATAATTATTATCAAAGAGGTAGTCAATGGACCAATTTTAAAATAATACCTTTTAGTCAAATGAACGCTAATTATAATCCCGAATATAAACGCTTATATGATAAGTATAGTGCTGTGGTAAAAATGTATAATAAAGATATTCCAATTAATAATATCGCCTAAAGCATCTTTTAATAGATGCTTTTAATATGAAAACTTGAAATAAAAGGGGTATTTATTATATAATATATTTGTATGTTGGAGGGTTAGTATGGGAGTATTTAAACGTAAACATCCATGGGATAAATTTTATAAAAAAAATGAGCGTACCATTAAAGTACCTAATATGTCTTTATATGAACTTATTCTTGAAGCTAATAAAGAAAATTTAAATGGTATTGCTATCAATTATTTTGGCAGAAAAATTACATATCGTCAATTTTTTGCCGAAATTGATGCTTGTGCGAAAGCTTTTATTAAAGAAGGTATTACTCCAGGTGATGTTATCACTATTTGTATGGCTAATACACCAGAAGCAGTTTATGCTTTTTATGCCGCTAACAAAATAGGCGCGATTGCTAGTATGCTTCATCCATTATCAGCGGAAGAAGAAATTAAAGATTCGCTTATTTCCACGAAAAGCTCTTATCTGATTGCCATTAATTTAAGTTATGAAAAAATAAAAAATATTATTAAAGATACTGATGTTAAAAGGACAGTTATTGTAACCCCTGGCGATTCTATGCCACAAATACTTAAAATGGGTTATTTTGTCACCCAAGGAATTAAGGTTGAACTACCCGATAAAAACGATTATGATTATTTATTCTGGCCTGATTTTATTGCCGCTGGTAGAAAAGGTAATGATAATGTTGTAGCTTTAACATCAAAAGATCAGCCAGCGGCTATTTTAAGAAGTGGGGGAACCACAGGTGTACCTAAAAATATTATTCTTACTAATGGTAATATTAATGCTGTCGTTGAACAAGTTAAAATATGTTTACCAGAAATTGATAGTACGGATTCTGTTTTAGCTATTCTGCCATTATTCCATTGCTTTGGCTTAGTGGTTAATGTACACTGTCCATTTGCTTTAGGTGCGAGTGTTAGTTTAATTCCGCAGTTTGATGCGAAAACTTTTGATAAATTACTGACAAAATATAAACCAACCGTTTTATTAGGTGTGCCAACATTATTTGAAAGTTTTAATGGTAATAATAGAATGAAAGATGTCGATTTGTCACAACTTAAATATATTGTTTCTGGTGGCGATACGATGGTTCCTACTAAAAATGAATTATTTAATATGTTTTTAAAGGAACATAAATGTAAAACAAAAATTATTCAAGGTTATGGAATGACTGAAACCGCTGGGCCCGTTACTTTTGGAGCTTTAGGCTCTGATGTTTTAGGCAGTGTCGGTATTCCACTTCCAAGTAATGAAGTTAAAATAGTTAATCCTGATACTAAAGAAACTTTAAAAACTGGAGAAATTGGGGAAATTTATATTACTGGTCCTTCAGTTATGACTGGTTATTTGGATAATGAAATCGAAACTAATGAAGTTTTAGAAAAAGAAAAAGGTAAGTTATGGATTCATACTGGTGACTTAGGTTATTTAAATGAAGATGGTGTTTTATTCTTTGTTCAAAGACTTAAAAGAATGCTTATTGTTTCCGGCTATAATGTTTATCCATCACATATTGAAGATGTTATTATGGAACATGAAGCGGTATTAAACTGTGGTGTTGTTGGTATTCCTCATCCTTATAAAGTTCAAGTACCTAAAGCTTATATTGTTTTAAAAAATGGAATAAAACCATCAATGCAAGTTAAAAAGAGTATTAAAGAACATTGTGAAAAGAATTTAGCTAAATATATGTTACCTAAAGAATATGACTTTAGAAAGTCTTTACCTAAAACCATGCTTGGTAAAGTAGATTATCGCAAACTTGATAAAAAATAAAAAGTTTAATTACTAAACTTTTTATTCAGACTGTTGACAAAGTGAAAAGATTTTGAAAACAGTCTTTTCATTTTAGAAAAAATGTAATATAATTAAATTGG
>CANRBD010000029.1 GCA_947628765.1 uncultured Bacilli bacterium | reverse complement strand
GCATGTTGACTAAATTATTTTCTCCTAAAAATAGATGAGTTTTAACTGCATAGACATTATCGGAATAGGCAATAGCTGCGGCCATACTGATGGGTTTATCAGGATATTTATCATTGTAGTTTTTTGGCGAGTAAGTTTTGTTTTCACCAAAAGTAAAAGTAGTGCGTTCACTAGTAAAAGTAGTTGAAGCGGTAAAGCCATTTTCTAAAGCTGAATAATATAAAAATGGTTTAATGGTAGAACCAATTTGCCTTGAAGCTTTAGTAGCTCTATTAAACTGACTTTTATTATAATCACGACCGCCAGTTAAAGCTAAAATTTTACCGGTTTTAGGATCCATGATAATACCGGCTAATTGAATATTTGGGTTAGTGATATTATTATTGGCACTTTCTTCTAAAATTTTTTCGGCATTAATATCTAAATTGGTATAGATTTTTAAACCGCCCGTATCTAAGAAAGAAGCAGGAATTGAATCAATGCTTTCTAACTCATCCATGACCGCATCTTGATAATAACGCATCATTTTTAAGTTGTCATCAGTTTCCTCTTCGGCTTTATATGTGAGCTCTATTTGATAAGCTTCTTTAGCTTCTTTTTCAGTGATATAGTTGTTTTCAACCATCGAGTCTAAAATAAGTTTTTGTCTTTGTTTCGCTTTTTTAAGATTAATCAAAGGCGAATATAAACTAGGGTTTTTAGGAATGCCAGCTAAAATAGTAGCCTCCGCTAAAGTAAGTTCATTAGAGCTTTTTCCAAAATAATATTTAGCGGCATTTTCAATGCCAAAGATGCCACCATAATTAATGGTATTTAAGTAGCCTTCTAAAATTTCATCTTTACTGTAATGAGATTCTAACCTAATAGTAAGCCAAGCCTCTTTCAATTTTCGTTTCCAAGTTTTGTCAAAATCTAAAAATAAATTTTTGGTATATTGCTGAGTAATAGTTGAGGCTCCTTGTAGTCTATCACCTGATTTAATATTTATAAACATAGCTTTTAAAATTCTTAAAAAATCAAAACCTTGATGATGATAAAAATTTTTATCTTCAACCGAAATAGTCGCATTAATTAAATTTGGCGAGATTTTGTTTAAACTAATCCAATCTTCACTAGCAGTTCCAGTGTATAACTGGTTTTGACTATCATATAAGTAGTAACCGTTTGCGCCATCAATGGCTAATTTTGGTGTGATTTTGGCATAAGTATATATGCCAATATATGATAAAACACAAATTAAAAAGAGGATAGATAAAAAAAGCAATATGCGGTGTTTTTTCATATTATCACTCCTTTTCTAAAATTATTATTCGAAGAAATTTTAAAAATATAAGCAAAAATATGGTATAATTTTGTCATTGAGGTAAATGTTATGAGTAAAATTAATATAAAGTCAGAGTTAAAGTCCAAAAATCAACATCATGTTTTTGAAGGCAAAGGCATTAAAAATGGCCAAAAGATCACATATAGCGATGAAGGAATTATGACGACCATTACTTTAGACGAAATTATTTATTTAGAAAGAAAAAAAGATTATTATATGAAAATAGGCTTTTATAAGTCTAAAACCCTAGATGGTACATATATTATTTCTGAAGGAAAGATTGATATTAAGACGACAACTCATGAAGTTAGACGTCAAAAAAACGCTATTAAAATTAAGTATAGTTTATACATAAATAGTGCCTATATTGATGATTTTGAATTAAATTTGCAATATAGTATTGACACATAGACAGAATATGATACAATGTTCTAAGACTGTTACTTGCATATGAGGAGGAAAATATATGAAGTTAAGTAAAATGCCAAAAGAGGAACTTGAGCAATATTCTTATGATGAGCTTACGAAAATGATTTTAGAGGAAAGCAAAAAACCTCTTAATACGGCGGAGATTTTTAAGACAATTTGTGATTTGTTAGGCTATTCAGAAACTGAGTATTCTGATAAAATAGGTGATTATTATACTTCGCTTACGACTGATAAAGATTTTGTTTTATTAGAAGATGGCACTTGGGATTTGCGTGATCATCATCCAGCTACAGTTAGTTTAGAAGATGACGATGAGACTTATGGTGAAGACGATTTAGAAGATATCGAAGAAGCCGCTGAAGAAATGGATGAAATTATTGCTGATCGTGAAGACGATTTAGATGATGATGACGATGTTGATATGGATTTAGATGATTTAGAAGATGACGATGATTTAACAATTATCGATGAAGAAGAATTAGAAGATTAATTTTTAGACCGTTGACAAGTCAATGGTCTTTTTTTAAATAAAAGTAGAGAATCATAAATTAAAAAACAAGTAATTAAGTTATCAGGAGTCTCACTATTTGAATTTAGTAATAAAATATAGTATAATTATTAAAGATTAAAAGGTGATTGAATATGAAAGAAAGATTACAAGTAATTGAACAACGTTATAATGAACTGACTTTAGAGCTCACTAAGCCTGAGGTTTTAGAAGACATAAAAAAAACTTTAGAGCTTACAAAAGAACAAGCTTCACTTAAAGATGCATATGATGCTTATCAAAAATATAAGAGTTTAACTAACGATTTAGAAGAAGCAAACGAGCTTACAAAAGATAGTGAATTAGGTGAATTTGCCAAAGAAGAAGTAGCTAGAATTACTAAAGAACTAGAAGAATTAGAAGCTAATATCGAAATTTTATTATTACCAAAAGATCCTAATGATGAGAAAAACGTTATTGTCGAAATAAGAGGAGCTGCTGGTGGCGATGAAGCTAATATCTTTGCCGGTGATCTATATCGTATGTATAGTAAATATGCCGAAAAAGAAGGTTGGAAATTAGAAGTATTATCCGAAGAACATTCTGATATGGGCGGTTTTCCTTTAGTAGAATTTATGGTTAAAGGTGAAAACGTTTATTCAAAATTAAAATACGAAAGTGGCGCGCATCGTGTTCAAAGAGTACCAGTAACTGAAACTCAAGGTAGGGTCCATACTTCAACAGCGACAGTGTTAGTAATGCCAGAAGCTGAAGAAGTCGATATTGAGATAAAACCTGCTGATTTAAGAATCGATGTTTATCGTAGTACTGGGGCTGGAGGGCAATGCGTAAATACTACCGATAGCGCTGTTCGTATTACGCATATTCCAACAGGCACGGTTGTTACTTGTCAAAACGAAAGAAGTCAGTTACAAAATAAAGAAAAATGTATGCAGATGCTTAGAACGAGACTTTATGAAATTGAACTTCGAAAACAAGAAGAAGAATTAGGCAATGAAAGAAGAAGTAAAATTGGTACTGGCGATCGTTCAGAAAAAATAAGAACTTATAATTACCCTCAAAATAGAGTAACTGATCACCGAATCGGATATACGACCAAAAACTTAGATAGAGTTATGGAAGGGGCTTTAGACGATATTATCAATGCCTTAATTACCGAAGATCAAAATAGAAAACTTAGAGGCGAATAATGAAAGACGATGAATATTTAAAAAAATATTTAGATAAAGCCTCTTTAGAAATCGGTTTACAAAAATTAAAGCAAGGATTGCCCGTACAGTATATTATTGGTGATGTGAATTTTTATGGAAATACGATTAAAGTAAATCCTAAAGTTTTAATTCCACGCTTTGAAACGGAACTCTTAGTTCAAAAAACGATCGATTATGCGAAAGAATTTTTACCATCAAAAATTAAAGTAATTGATTTGGGCACAGGAAGTGGAGCTATTGCCATTACGATTAAAAAAAAATTAGATGCTTTGGTAGATGCGGTCGACATTTCTAAGGAAGCTTTAGATGTTGCAAAAGAAAATGCTATAGCTAATCAAGTAGACATCAATTTCTTTTTAAGTGATATGTTAGAAAAAACTTTTGCTAAATATGACTTAATTATTAGTAACCCGCCTTATGTTTCACCAGATGAAGAAATTGAAGATGTGGTCAAAAACAATGAACCAAAAATTGCTTTATATGCGGAGAATAATGGCCTTGAATTTTATGAAAAAATTTTAAGTGAAGCAATTTATCATGTGAATGATCCAGCGCTTATTGCTTTTGAAATTGGTAAAGACCAGGGCGGTGCAGTGACAAAGATTGCGCGAAAATATTTTAAAACAGCTTTAATTAAAGTCGAAAAAGATTTTGCTGGTTTAGACCGTTTTGTATTTATTTTTATAGACAAAAACTCACATTAAACTGTGTTTTTTTTGTTTGCGTCATGTTTGACAAAACAATATAAAATGGTATAATTAAAATGGACAAAGTGGAGGGGTGTTCAATGAACAACGATATGAACGAAAAGAAAACAGAATTATTAAATAGATATGGTAACCTTTTTAGTGAAAGAACTGGATATAGTGGACCTATGTTAGATGGTTATGTTGAAGCTTTAATTAGAAATGGTGAGCAATATTATGGCGATAATTTTGTCGAAGATATTATTAAAGAAAAACGAAACGATTCTATCATTTGGCTTATGGATGAAATAGCTCGTCATGCGGTAAACCAACCGGTTCAACCAACTCAACCAGTTCCACCGGTTCAACCAACTCAATCAGTTCCACCGGTTCAACCAACTGATATGACTCCTACTCCTATGTTACCTGAAGCAAATGAACCAGTAGCCAGTTTACCACCAGCAGGAGTAAATGCTGATGAGATGAATTTAAAAGAAGAATGGGTACATTATTTGATGGGCTCAAATATGACGGAAAAACAAGCTAGAGATTATGCCGCTGATCCTAATAATAATTGGAATTATCAGGAATGGCTAAAACAAAGACAGTTGACGGAAACTCCTCAGTTACCACCAGCTAGCGAATATGTTTTACCAGAACCTTCGACCCCTAATGAAGCTGTAACTTTGACGATGGAAGACAAGAAGCAATTACTATTAAGTTATCATGATGATGAAATTAAGAAAAGAATTTTCGGCAGTCGAATATTAGGAGAACTTAATCCTATTCAAATTTCTGAATTAGATAGTGGTTTGGAAGAAATTATTAAAAATGGTGAATTACATTATGGTGAAGATTTTGTTAATAATTTTGCCAAGCTAACTTCAAAAGATGAAATAGATAAAATTTTAAGAAGTTTACCTATTCATCCTGCCTTAGAAGCTGAAGAAAGTACGGTGGCATCTGAGCAAGGACCATCTATTAATAGTGAAACCACTATACCAACTATTAATGATCAAATAAATGATATAAATACATCTGAAAATGAAAATTCAATCATTAATGAGCAAAATAATCAACCAAATGATATGGGCATGGACCTAAATGAAGAACCAATTATGAATAATGAAGTAACTCAAGAGCTTCCAGTAACAGCTAGAAAAGGTAAAAGAAAAGAAGCCCCACAATCTTTATTCAGCAAGCTTAAAGAAAAATGGAAAAACGCTAGTTTTAAGAAGAAGCTTTTAATAGTAGCTCTCGGTGCAGCAGTTGCTGGTTTAGCCGTTGCTGGCATTGTGGCTGCAGTGTCTAGCGGTGATAGTTCACAAATTAATCAAGCAGCAGATGTTATAAATAATACTGATGTAAGCACTTTAGTTGGTGCTGATCCTAATTTATCATCAGCTACTAGTCAGCCACTAACATACGATTTGCAAGCTGGAGATACAATTTATTCTAATGCGGAGGCTGCTGCTAATGGCGTAGATGGTCTAGCGGCTAATGAATTTATTCAAGGTAGTGAACCACAAGCTTTATATCATACTGACACTAATACTTGGGAGTTCCCAACGCAAGAACAAATGCATGACCAAACTTTTATGGATAATGCTATGGCTGACGGTCAAACTCAGATATTAGTCGGTGATAACCCAGGAGCTATTGGCGATAGTAATGGTTTTATCAATGCTGAAGGTTATAATGAATATGTAAAAGGGGGCAAATAGAATATGAAAAGTGGCCTATATACAATTATTGAATTTGATGAAAATGATAAATGGTTTGTAATTGGAGAAACTGTTTACAATAATGAAAAATATAATTATTTAATTAAAGTTACCCCAGATGAAACGGATTTTATCGAAGAATTTATGACTGTAAAATGTATTACCAACAATGGTGAAGAATATTTTGATCAGGTAACTGACCAAGCCATTTTAAAAGAAATTCTGCCACAATTAATTCCTGATTTAGCAGAACTTCTTCAAAATCCAAAAGAAGCGTTAGAAGAACTAAACAAATATTAGTTCTTTTTGCTTGTCATTTAAGTCATAATTTAGTATAATGTTATACGTGGGGTGTTTTGGGTATGAAGAATTTAAATGAAAATCAAGTATTAATTTTAAATTATATGAATGAAGCGCAAAAGAAGCTATCTTTTAGTGACCTTAAAAAACAATTTAATATTAAAGGCCAAGACGAGATAACTTCTTTTTATAATGATATTAATGACTTAAGGCTCAAAGGTGAAATATGGTTAAGTGATGATTATTATCAAATATTTCCGAAAAATGTTGGCCTTTATCAAGGAACAATTACGATTAATGAGAGTGGACGTGGATATGTCAAAATAGGCAAACAAAAGATTTTTGTTCCACATGAAAAATTAAATGGAGCTTTAGATGAGGATGTCGTAGTTCTAAAGGAAATCCATAAAGAAAAAGGACGCGTGATTGCCGAAGTAATCAATATCGTTAAGCGAAATAGCGATACTTTAGTTTGCGAATTAACTAATGATAGAAATCTTAAACCAGTAAGAAGTAAATATAATATTAGTTTAAGTTTTATCGATGATGGTTCTTTAGTTGTTGGTGATCGTGTAAAAGTTAAATTAGAAGAAAAAGTAGATGGTAGTTATCCAGTAAAAATTGAAAGATATATTGGTCATGCTGACGATTTAAATATTGAATTAACGACAATTGCTGAAGAATATGGATTTTATAATGAACTTTCTGAAGGTGCACAAAAACAACTTGAAACAATTCCAAATGAAGTTTTAGATAAGGATACCGATGGTAGAGTCGATTTAACCCATGAACAAATATTTTCAATCGATGGCATTAATACCAAAGACCGTGATGATGCCGTTAGTATTGCAAAGTTAGATAATGGCAACTTTCTTTTAAAAGTTCATATTTCCGACGTGGAACATTATGTACCAGTAGGTTCACCACTTTATCATTATGCGTTAGACCGTGGAACGTCATTATATTTAGTTAATGGTGTAATTCCAATGCTTCCACATAAATTATCTAAT
Source organism: uncultured Bacilli bacterium (assembly GCA_947628765.1). Classification (GTDB taxonomy): domain Bacteria; phylum Bacillota_I; class Bacilli_A; order RF39; family UBA660; genus Coprosoma. The sequence continues at coordinate 4,906 of CANRBD010000029.1, read as the reverse complement.
GGTATTTGTTCTTTAGATGAAAAAGTTTTACGTCTAACTAATACCTGTGAAATGGAAATAGATAAAGAAACGGCGGAAGTTGTCAACTTTAATGTTTATAAAAGCGTGATTAAATCGGGAAAACAAATGAATTATGAAGATGTTAATAAAATTTTAGAACATAATGTTATTCCTGAAGGTTATGAATCATTTATAGATGATTTAAGATTATTTAAAGAATTTTCTGATGTCTATGATGAACGCCGTAAAAAGCGCAAAGCCCTTTCATTTGATTCTAAAGAAATTGAAGTTGTCATGGATGAAAATACTCCTACTGGATTTGGTATTAAAAAAAGAGGCCCAGCCGAAAAGATGATTGAAAATGCGATGGTTAGTGCGAATGAAACCGTGGCTACAATGTTATACTATATGAATGTACCATCAATTTACCGTGTTCATGATATTCCTGATATTAATACATTTAATGAATCATTATCAGAACTTAAAAAACTTTATATGTTTAAAAAATACGCTAACTTTATGACTTTAAATAGTATTGACAAGCTTTTAGATAAAGCTAAAGATAGTGAGGACTATGATATTATTTCGTCACTTATTTTAAGACAATTAAAACGCGCGAAATATACCTATGAAGTTGGTGCTCATTATGGTTTAGGTCTTCGTTATTATACCCATTTTACTTCGCCAATTAGAAGATCACCAGATTTAATTATCAATGGGTTATTAAATAGATTTTTGTATGAACACAATTATGAAGATTTAGATATTTTAGAAAAAGACATTGCCGAAGCCGCTTATCATGCTTCACAAAGAGAAAGACAAGCAGATAAAGCTGAGATGGAAGCTAATTTATTTGAAATGGCTAAATATTTACAAATTCATTTAGATGAACTTCGCGATCAGAACATTGAAGCAAAAATTAAAGATTTAGATAATTATTATAGTAGTGTTAGATTACATAATGGAATTACTGGCAAACTAGATTTAAGCGATAAAAAATTTTCTTATAATAAGGATGGACGCTTTATTACGGCAAAATATCCTAGCGGAAAAGTTCATTATCACTTAGGGGATAAAATAAAAGTACATTTAGAAGATGTTAATGTTAAAGATCGTGAAATTATTTTTTCACTAGAAGGTTTACTGCAAGATGAGGTATTAGATCCAATACCTTTATTAGAACCTTTTGATAAAACTAAAACAATGAAAAGGCATTAAATTGCCTTTTTATTTACATTTATTGAAGGTTTACAAATTATCTTTAAATAAAATTACCTTTATCTATTTAAAACAAAAGTATAAAAAACGTAAAGAAATTTTGATGAAATAATTGTGATTTTTGCTTTACCACAATTATGAGGTGTGATAAAATAAAAGTAGGTGGTAGAAATGCAGAGTAAACTAGACATATTATTGAATAAAATTAACTTGCCTTTAGACAAAAGAAAACATTTTGAAAATGGCACACTTGAAAAAATTATCTGTAATAAAAGCCAGGACAAATATGTTTTTTTAATAGACTTAAAAACAGTTTTACCACTTGATTTATTTTTAGAGTTGGAATCAGTAATTAAGCCGGCTTTTAAAACGGCTAAATCAGTGGGAGTAAAAATAACAGCCCAAGAATTTAATTTAGAAAACTTAACCGATTATTATCGTTTTTACATGCAAGAATATAGTAAAAATGCACCGTTGTTGGAGATTTTTATTGATAGTAGTTTGTCTTTGGACGACAATAAATTATTGGTTGAAGTAACTAATAAAGCAGAGACAATGAAGTTTTCGAGTATTAAAGAAGATTTGGAGCGTAAACTCAATAATGCGGGTTTTAATATAAAAATTGAAACTAAAATAGATAAAGAAAAAGCCTTAGAAATTAGAGAAGAAATCGAAAAAGAAAAGACAAAGGAAATACCAGTAATTGCTAAAAAAGAAAGCCCTATTATTATGGGAAGTGAAATTAAAAGTAAAATTACTGATATCAGTGCGCTTTCGTTTGAGATGGATAATGTGACAGTTGAGGCTAAAATATTTGGTAAAGACTTATTTGAATCGGCTAAAAGTAATTTTCGTATTATTACTTTAAAGCTATATGATGGAACCGATAGTATATACTGTAAGATTTTTTGCCGTGAAGAAGATGAATTTTTAAATTATGATAAGCGTCTTAAAGAAGGCAATTACTATAAAATTAAAGGTTATACTAAAAACGATAAGTATTCTGGCGAAATTGTTTTAAATGCTAGAGATATAAATGTTTCGGATAAAAAAGATGAAATTAGAACTGATACAGCTTTAGAAAAGAGAGTAGAACTACACGCTCATACTAAAATGAGTCAGATGGATGGTTTATGTGATCCGAAAGCTTTAGTTAAAACGGCTTATAATTGGGGACATAAGGCCGTAGCTATTACTGATCACAATGGTGTTCAGTCTTTTCCTGATGTCTATCATACCGTTTGTGATATTAATAAAAATAGTCAAGGCGAACCATTTAAAGCTTTATATGGAGTAGAACTTACATTAATTGATGATACCATAGGTATTGTAATTAATCCCACTGACGATAAACTTTTGGAGACTACTTATGTGGTGTTTGACTTTGAAACAACTGGTTTAAATGCTGGTGGTGGTGATTCAATTATCGAAGTTGGGGCAGTTAAAATATGCAATGGCGAAATTATTGATAGATTTTCAGAACTTGTAAATCCCGGGAAAAAATTACCAGCTAAAATTACAGAAATTACAAATATAACTGATGATATGCTTAAAGGTAAAGATGATGAAAAAACGGTTATCAAACGTTTTATCGAGTGGTTTGGTAATTTACCAATGGTAGCGCATAATGCAAAATTTGATGTATCTTTCCTTAATATGGCTTATAAAAAATATGATTTAGGCAAATTTAATAATACGGTTATCGATACTTTGGAATTATCTAGGGCTTTAGATAATAATTATGCTCGTCATAGTTTATCAGCCCTAGTTAAAAGATATGAAGTACCTTGGGATGAAGATGCTCATCACCGTGCTGATTATGATGCTGAAGGAACGGCTTTAGTTTTACATAAAATGCTTAAAAAATTGGTATCACGTAATTATGAAACCATTAAAGATTTAGATAAATTAGTTTCGAAAGCGGAAATTCATAAATATGGTTCGGCATATCATGTTAATTTACTAGCGTTAAATAGAGTAGGACTTAAAAATTTATTTAAAATTGTTTCACTCGCAAATACTAAATATTTATATAAAACGCCAAGAATTTTACGTAGTGAAATTGAAAAATATCGTGAAGGTTTATTAGTTGGTAGTGGCTGTTATGAAAGTGAAATCTTTATTAAAGCTCGTAGTAAGTCAGATGAAGAACTTACAAATCTAATTAATTTCTATGATTATGTCGAAGTTCAGCCGCCTGAAGTATATGACCATTTAATTCAGATGAATGACTTTGGGTCTAAATCAGAACTAATTAATCATTTGCAAAAAATTATTAGAGTAACTAAAGATGCCGGCAAATTAATTGTCGCCACTGGTGATGTGCATCATTTAAACCCCGATGATAAAATTTACCGTGAAATTATTGTTAATCAAAAAGTGCCTGGTGGTGGTAGACATCCACTTTCAAAAAAAGATATCAAATCTATTCCAAATCAATATTTTAGAACTACCGAAGAAATGCTTTCCGCTTTTCATTTCTTAGATGAGGCTTTGGCTAAAGAAATAGTTATTGACAATCCTAATAAAATTGCGGATATGGCGGAAGTTATCGAGGTTATTATTGAAACTGGCGGAATTCCTTTCGCGCCTAAAATAGATAAGTCAGTCGAAACAACGACAGATATGGTATATGAAAAGGCGAAAGCAATATATGGTGATCCACTTCCTTATTTAATTGAGGAACGTTTAGCTAGTGAGCTTTATGGAACTGAGCCTTTACGGATTATTAAAAAACAGGCCGATGCCCAAAAATTAAGCAATGAAGAGTACGACAAATATGTTTATTCTAAGTTGCACAAATTAATGCTGACTTATTATGATGGTGTAAAAGATTTTGTTAAAAAAGATGTATTAGAAGAAAATCCTAATATGTCTTCAGAAGATGCCGAAAAAGAAGCTGCTTCAAAATTAACGGCAATTATTGGAGCCAATTTTGATGTTATCTATTTGATTGCTCAAAAATTAGTGAAGAAATCAAATGATGATGGTTATTTAGTAGGTTCACGTGGTTCTGTCGGTTCATCTTTAGTAGCGACAATGATGGGAATTTCGGAAGTAAATCCACTTCCGCCACATTATGTTTGTCCAAAATGTCAAAAGACTATTTTTGAAAAAGATGGTGCAGGTTTAGGCACGATGTATGGTTGTGGTTATGATATGCCTAATATGAAGTGTCCTGATTGTCACACTTTAATGCATAAAGATGGCCATGATATGCCATTTGCCACTTTCCTTGGTCTTCATGCTGATAAAGTTCCCGATATTGATTTAAATTTTTCCGATTTAAATCAAGCGGCAGCTCACGAATATACCAAAGTTTTATTCGGAAAAGATAATGTTTATCGTGCCGGCACTATTGGAACAGTAGCGGAAAAAACGGCTTTTGGTTATGTCAAAGGTTATTGTGAAGATAAAGGTATTATGATGCGTACGGCTGAAGTTGAAAGACTAGCCGCTGGTTGTACGGGGGTTAAGCGTACTACTGGCCAGCACCCAGGAGGAATTGTCGTTATTCCCGACTATATGGATGTCTATGATTTCACACCATTTCAATATCCGGCTGATGATGTTACTTCGGCATGGCGGACGACCCATTTTGATTATCATGCAATCGATCAAGATGTCCTTAAATTGGATATTTTAGGACACTCTGGTCCTACCAAACTGCGTTTAATTCAAGATATTA
>CANRBD010000028.1 GCA_947628765.1 uncultured Bacilli bacterium | reverse complement strand
TAACTCCCACGCATATAATGCGTGGTTTTTGCTTCCCACACTTCGTGCGGGAAGTATCCTAAAGGTTAATAAAAAAAGTTATTAATACTTGATAAATTTTGTTTTTATAAGATATAAGACTAATGTTTCACGTGAAACGTTAGTCTATATCTTAGTTGCTTTTTACTTTTTTTTATGTTTCACGTGAAACATAAAAAAAGAAGAATTTAATCTTCTTTAGTTTCTGATTCTTCTTCCATTTCTTCTTTGTTTATTAAAGCAACGTTTCCTACTTTTTGTTCTTCTTTTAAATTAATTAATCTAACGCCTTGAGCTACTCTTCCTGTTGTGGAAACTTGTCTTACTTCCATTCTAATAATCATTCCACTATTAGTAATAATCATTAAATCTTCATCACCTGAAACTAGTTTAAATGCAACAATGTTACCATTTTTATCAGTAATGTTAAGTGCTTTAACACCCTTGCTACCACGATGTGTCATACGGTATTCTGTTACTTTTGTTCTTTTACCATAACCTTTTTCAGTAACAACTAAAACTTCTTGTCCTGGTTCGGCAATTTCACATCCTACACAAATACCGTTTCCTAAATCAATACCTTTAACTCCAGAAGCTGTTCTTCCCATTACTCTAATTTCATTTTCTTCAAATCTAATCATACGCCCATTTGAAGAGGCAATTAAAATCTCATTTTGTCCAGTTGTTTTCTTAACTGAAATTAATTCATCATTTTCTTTTAATGTAATAGCAATCTTACCATTAGATCTAATACTTTCAAATTCTGTTAAAAGTGTACGTTTAACTAATCCTCTTTGTGTACAAAATACAATATATTTGTTTTCTTCATCTTTGCTGACTTTTAACATTGCTTTAACTACTTCATCTTTATCTAACGGCAATAAATTAATAATTGGTAATCCTTTAGATTGTCTACTAAACTGTGGAATTTCATAACCCTTAACACGATATGTTTTACCTTTATTAGTAAAGAACATTATATAATCATGCGTGGTCATTGAAATTAAATTTTCGACAAAATCATCTTCGTTTGTTGTCATACCCTTAATTCCAACTCCACCACGATTTTGAGTTTTATAAGTTTCACTAGTCATTCGTTTAATATATCCTTTGTTTGTTAAAGTAACAACGATATCTTCAACGGGAATTAATGACTCATCTTCAATATAATCGATAGCTGTCATATCAATATCAGTACGACGTTCATCGCTATATTTTTCTTTAATTTCTAATAATTCCTCTTTAATTATTGCGAGAACTTTAGCTTCACTAGCTAAAATAGAATTTAATTCTTTAATTTTTTCTAACAATTCATTTAATTCAGATTCAATTTTATCTCTTTCTAAACCAGTTAATCTTCTTAATTTCATTTCTAAAATTGCATTAGCTTGGATCTCTGATAGAGAAAAATTATTCATTAAACCAGCTCTAGCTTCATCATCTGTTTTTGAGCCTCTAATTAATTTAATAACGGCATCAATATTATCTAAAGCAATTTTTAAACCTTCTAAAATATGAACTCTTTTTTCAGCTTTATCTAAATCAAATCTTGTTCTTCTGATAATAATTTCTTTTTGATAATCAATATACTTAGAAATAATATCCTTTAAGCCTAAAGTTTTAGGAACTCCATTATCAAGCATTAATAAAGTTATTCCATAATTAGTTTGAAATTGTGTATGTTTGTATAAATTGTTTAGAACTACTTGAGCATTAGCTTCTTTTTTAAGCGTGATAGTAATTTTAATACCATCTTTTAAATCAGTATGGTAATCAGAAATTCCATCAATTACTTTACTATGAACTAAATCAGCTACTTTATTTTTTAATTCTGATGTATTTATTCCATATGGTACTTCATCAATAATAATTTGCTGCTTACCATTATTTTCTTCAATTTTGGCTCTACTACGAATAGTAATAGTTCCTTTACCTGTTTCATAAGCTTTTTTTATTCCACTATTTCCTAAAATGATGGCACCGGTTGGAAAATCAGGACCTTTTATATATTCCATTAATCCTAAAACATCGATTTCTGGATTATCAATATAAGCTACGCATCCATCAATTACTTCACCTAAATTATGTGGGGGAATATTAGTGGCCATGCCTACGGCAATTCCCATCGTTCCATTTACTAAAATATTAGGAAATCTTGAAGGCAAAACTGTTGGTTCTTTTTCTGATTCATCGAAGTTTGGTGAAAAATCAACTGTATCCCTATTAATATCACGTAAAAGTTCTAGTGATATTTTTGATAATCTTGATTCTGTATAACGCATTGCTGCAGCACTATATCCTTCGATATTACCAAAGTTACCATGTCCATCTACAAGCATATGGCGATAATTAAAATCTTGCGCCATTCTAACCATGGCATCATAAATGCTTGCATCACCATGAGGGTGATATTTACCCATAACATCACCGACAATACGGGCGCTTTTTTTATGGGGTTTATCAGGCGTATAACCAGATTCATACATTGAATATAAAATACGACGATGTACTGGTTTTAAACCATCTCTTAAATCAGGAAGGGCACGTGAAACGATAACACTAAGTGAATAATCAATAAATGAGGATTTTATTTCTTCAACAATGTTATTTTCTTCTAACTTATCTTTTATCTTATCATCCATATAGCACCTCCTAAACATCTAAATTTTGCGCATAAGGCGCATTTTCTTCAATAAATTTTCTTCTTGGTTCAACTTCTTCACCCATAAGCATTGAAAAAGCTTCATCAGCAGCGATAGCATCATCTACCGTTATTTTCCTTAATACACGAGTATTTATATCCATTGTTGTTTCATTTAATTCTTCAGGGTCCATTTCACCTAGACCTTTCATACGTAAAATGTCATATTTCGTATTAGGATTTAGAGTGGCTAAATAAGCATCTCTTTCTTCTTCATTTAAAACATATTTTATCGTTTTACCATGTTTAATACAAAATAGTGGTGGTTGCGCAGCATAAACATATCCGGCTTCCACAATGGGTTTAAAGAAACGATAGAACAAAGTCAAAAGTAACACACGAATATGCGCTCCATCGACATCGGCATCGGTCATAATAATTATTTTGTGATATCTTAATTTATTTAAATCAAATTCTTGTCCGATTCCTGTACCAAAAGCTGTTATAATCGTTCGTATTTCTTCATTAGATAAAGCTTTATCAAGTCGAGCCTTTTCGACATTTAATATTTTTCCTCTTAATGGTAAAATAGCTTGTGTCATCGAATTTCTTCCTTTTATTGCTGAACCACCAGCTGAATCACCCTCGACTATAAATATTTCACTATTAATTGGATCTTTATCTTTACAGTCAACTAACTTACCACCAAAATTAACAACATCTAAATCGCTTTTTCTTCTAGTAAGTTCACGAGCTCTTTTAGCCGCTACTCTAGCACGTGCGGCAGTCATATTTTTCTCTATTATTATTTTCGCTTCATCAGGATGTTCCATTAAATATCTTTCAAATCCATCGGCAAATACTTTATCAGCTATTTTACGAACCTCAGAATTACCTAATCTGCCCTTAGTTTGTCCTTCAAATTGTGGATTAGGATGTTTACAAGAAATAATCATTGTTAATCCTTCTTTAACATCATCACCACTTAATGATTCATCTTTTTCTTTTAAGATATTAGCTTTACGCGCATAATTATTTAAAATTCTTGTTAAAGCACGTTTTACGCCTTCTTCATGTGTTCCACCATCATGAGTATTAATATTATTAACAAAAGAATAGATACTATCGTTATATCCAGAATTATATTGAAGAGCTACTTCAAATATAATATCTTCTTCTTCACCCTCTAAATGGATAATTTCTTCTTGAATTGGAGTTTTACTTTTGTTTAAATACTTAACATATTCACTAATACCACCTTCGTAATGGAAAGTTTCGCCGGTAGTATCTTCATCATCACGATCGTCTCTTAAAGTTAATTTTAATCCTCTGTTTAAGAAAGCAAGCTCACGCGTTCTAACCATTAATGTATTATAATCATAAATATCAGTATCAAAAATATCAGGATCAGGTTTAAAATTAACTACGGTTCCCGTTCTTTCTGGTTCACATTCACCAATAACAGTTAATTTTTGAACTGTTTTTCCGCCATCGGCAAATTTGGCTTCATGGATTTTACCATCTTTATAAACCGTAACCGTTACTGATTTTGACAAAGCATTAACTACTGAAGCGCCAACACCATGTAACCCACCAGAGACTTTATAACCGCCGCCACCAAATTTACCACCGGCATGTAAAACGGTATAAACTGTCTCCACTGTTGACAAACCAGTTTTTGGATGAATTCCCACAGGAATACCACGGCCATTATCCTTAACCGTTATTGAATTATCCTTATTAATAATAATTTCGATATTATCACAATAACCAGCCAAAGCCTCATCAATAGCATTATCGACAATTTCCCATACTAAATGATGCAATCCTTTAACATCAGTAGTTCCAATATACATTCCAGGTCTTTTACGAACGGCTTCTAGTCCTTCTAAGACTTGAATATCGGATTCATTATAATGTTCTTTTTTTTCTGTCATTATTTCACCTCTCCTATAATTTTTCCTTTTTTAATATTAATTAATTTCGCATTTTCTTTTAATTTTTCATCAAGATTATTTAAATCCGTTGTCGTAATAACCACCTGCATATCATTATCTATATATTTTAGTAGATTGTTTTTCTTTTCATTATCAAGTTCACTAAATACATCATCTAATAAAATAATCGGATTATCTTTCTTATAATCTTTAAAAATTTGAATTTCCGATAATTTTAAAGCTAAAACAGCAACTCTTTGCTGTCCCTGAGAACCAAATGATTTCAAATTATCTTCATTTAAACAAAACTCAAAATCATCGCGATGTGGACCACATAAAGTTGTTTTAAATTTAACTTCTTTGGAAAAATTATCAGTAAACTTTTTTTTCATTTCTTTTCGAATCGTATCTTTAGAATTATCTTCTAATGAAACTGATGGAAGATATTTAATATTAAATCCTTTTAATTTTGTAATATCTTTATATATTTTAGGACAAATTTTGTTTAATTTTTCGATATATTTTTCCCGCATTTGATATATAAAAACACTTTTTTCAATTAAATATTCAGTCAAAATATCAAAATAACCTTCATCATATCTCTCGTTATTGCTTATTTTCTTTAGATACTCATTACGTGTACGGAGTAATTTGTGATAGTCATTTAAAGTATTATAATAATTCTTGGAAATTTGGCTTAGTTCTAAATTTAAATATTTTCTTCGATTACTTGGAAAACCACGAATTAATTCTAAATCTTCCGCATAAAAGATAATAATATTCATTTTACTAACATAATCTCCTATTTTTCCAATTACTTCTTTATCAATTTTAACCTGTTTTTGACTTTTACCAATTTCAATTTCTAAATTATAAGTCATATTTTCTAATATAGTACCTTTTATTATAGCTTTTTCTTGACCACTTTTTATTAAATCTCCATTTGTTAAAGCCCGGTGGGATTTGGTTAAAGCTAAAACATAAATACTTTCTAAAATATTAGTTTTGCCACCACCATTATCACCATAAATAATATTAATATTTTTATTTAGGGTAATTTTGAGATGTTCATAATTTCGAAAATTCCTGATTTCTATATTTTTTAGTATCATGAAATCCCTCTTTTCGCATTTTTAGGGGTAAAATTGAAAATAAGTACCTTTATAGTACTCATATACTCCAATTACATTATACCATAAAATGACCGTAAAAATCAAAAAATAGGCTATTTTAACCTATTTTTTTCTTCGGTATACAGCATTTTTCGGCGATTACGAGCAATTAACATTAATTTAGTCGCTCGAAAGATTTGAACTTCTAAAGACGCTAACGAAATGGGAAGCATAATTTTTTGATTATTATAAAATTCGATACTTACACCATATTGAGTTTCTTCATAATTTTTGATATTTTTTAAAGAAATCCACGAACATTCTTCCAATCTAGGTGAAACAGTTGGAAAAAATATTAATTCATTAGAACTTTCAATAATAATTGGTAATTTATATTTCATTCCAAGCTGAACTTGACTTCCTTTTATTCTTCCGGCAAGTGTACTTCCATAAAATTCGCAACTATGCTTTAAAACTTCTTTCGCCTTTCTAGGAATCGTAAATCTTTTTCCCCTTTCAATTATTTCTGTTTCTTTGTCATTAATTCCGACTAATGCACAAGTATTACCTGTTATTTCATAATCTACCATAACTCATTTCCCCCTTATAGATTATGCCGATAAAAAAATCGACATCTTTCTTATACTCTTTTCTTATGTCGATTTTTATCATTTTTTGTCGTCTTTTATTTTTTTTAATATGTTCTAATTGGTAATATTAATTGAATAAGATCATTGCTTTCAGAATTTTTAATAATTATTGGTTTAAATTCTCCATTAAATTTAAGTTCTATTTCCTCACTATCTAAAACTCTCACAGCATCTAACATAAATTTGGAATTGAAAGCTATTTTAATATTTTCTTTATTATTCTTTTTAACTAATATTTTCTCTTCGACATTACCAATTTCAGGAATATTTGAAGAAATTATAACTTGCTCATCATTTGTTTCAAATTTTATCGTATTTTTATCACTTTCATTAGTTAATAAAGAAGCTCTATCAATGGCATTATAAAAATCCATTAATGAAGTTTGCATTGTCAACATAAATTCTGAAGGTATAAGCTTTGAAGTATCAGGATAAGTACCACTTATTAATCTAGTCATCATTGAAATTGTCGAAAATTTAAAAATAACTTTATTATTAAAAATGTGGATTTCTATATTTTCTTCATCATCTTCCATTAATTTAACTAGTTCATTTAAATTTTTCGTTGGAATTATAATATTACTGTTTTCTTCAGCCGTTTCACTCAATTCGATTTTTTTAATCGCTAATCGATATGAATCTGTAGCCGTACATTCCATTTTATTATTTTCAATTTTAAAATTAATTCCGGTTAATACTGGACGTGATTCACCATTTGATGTGGCAAAAGCCGTTTGATTGAAAATTGTTTTAAAAACTTTTTGATTTAATAAAATAGGTTTTTTACGATATTCTAGTTCTAAATCAGGAAACTCTGTTGGATCACTACAATTTAAAGTAAATGATGAATTTTTAGTAGTGATATATATTTTTGCATCCATTACTTCTTCAAGCGTAATTAATTCATCTGGTAATTTACGAATAATATCATAAATGTATCTTCCAGAAACAACAATTTCTCCGCAAGAATCAATTTTATCAATTTCTTTTTTATCGATAAAAGTTTTTATTGATATTTCATTATCAGTACTCATTAAATATAATCCATCTTCGGTAAGTTCAAATTTAATGCAATTTAAAATAGGTCTTAAATTTTTAGTAGATATTCCTTTTATAACATGGTTTAAATGTTCAATTAATATATTTTGTTTAATTTGAATTTTCATATTTTTTTCTCCTTTTGTTATTTTATTAAAATATTTTTATTATTAATGTGGATTATGTGGAAAAGATATTAAATTGGTGTAATTGCAATTTGAAAAGAAATTTATTAGGTGTTTAAAAATCTGTTAAATATTTATTTTATTCACTAATTTGTTTATTTCTTTTTCTAAATTTTTATCTTTTTTTATTTCATTAGTTATTTTATTTACAGAATGCATTACCGTTGTATGATCTTTTCCTCCAAATTCAGTTCCTATTTTTGGAAGGGACTCCTGCAAATAAACACGGCATATATACATAGCTATTTGTCTTGGAACCGCTATTTTTGATAATCGTTTTTTTCCAGTTAAATCTTCAGGAGTAATATTGTAATTATCGGCTACAATTCCAATAACTTTTTGAATTTTATTTTTTGATAATATATTTTTTCCAATATAATCTTTTAATGCTTCTACGGTTAAATCTAAAGTAATTTCTGATCCATTCATAATAGTCGCATAAGCGAAAACTCTTGTTAAAGCTCCTTCTAGTTTTCGAATATCAGTAATACAATGATTTGCAATATATTCTTTAACTTCCTTAGGAACAACACTGCTAATACCTTGAGCTTCTATTTTTTTATCTAAAATAGCCATTCTTAAATCAAAATCTGGGGGTAAAATATCAATCGTAAGTCCCCAATTAAATCTAGTTCGTAATCTTTCTTCTAATTTATTTAAGTCATCTGGAGAGCGATCAGAAGAAATAATTATCTGTTTATTATTGGTATGTAATTCATTAAATGTATTGAAAAATTCTTGCTGAGTTTTTAAAGCAATTTCTAAATATTGAATATCATCTATCATGAGGACATCAATATCACGATATTTTCTTTTAAATTTATCCACGGCTTCAAAATTATTTTCCTTACCACGATATAAGCTTAAAAAATCATCGACAAATTTTTCACTGGTAACATATAAAACTCTTTTTTTAGAATTTTCCGAAATATAGTTTCCAATGGCATGCATTAAATGAGTTTTCCCTAACCCGCTTTTACCATATATAAATAAAGGATTATAAACATTTCCTGGTTTTTCAGCTACCGCTAAGGCAATAGTTTTGGCAAATTTATTACTTTCCCCGGTCACAAAGTTGTCAAATGTATATCTTTTATCGAGATTACTTTCAAAAATAGCTTCATCATTTTCAGCAATAACCATTTCTTCACGATCTACTTCTTCATCTGTTATATATTTAAAATTAAAAATAGATCCCGTAACTTCCATAAATGTTTCTTTAATAATATCATTGTAATTTTCTTGTAAGTGTTTTTTATGCACATCTAGGGGTACTTTAATTAATGCGTATTCATCGGTAAGTTCAATTAATTTAGTTTCTTGGAACCAAGTTTGGAATAAAACCGGTTTAATTTTATTTTTTATTTTTGATAAAAAAACATTCCAAAGATTTTCTAAATCCATTATCTCACCTCCGATGTAAAAATCTCTTAATACTTATTTTACAATATTTTTCGCTAAATTACTAGGAAAAAATGTGGAAAAAAATTAAAAAAGTTTTCCACATTTTTAGGTTTATTAATTTTAATCTTAAAAATCAAGAAATAAAAATAATTATCCCCAATTTATGTGGATAATTATTTTTCCACAAATAGTATATTTTTTTCTTATCCACATATGTTTAAAAGATGAATTTCTTTTTAAATAAAAAAAAGAAATAAAGTGGAAAAGTTTTTCTTGACAAAGGCATCATTTATTTATATAATTAATTTACGCAAAGAAAAAAACCGAGAGGAGTGAAGAACATGACTAAAAGAACTTTTCAACCTAATACTAGAAGAAGAAGTAAAAAATTAGGCTTTTTTGCAAGAATGCAAACCAAAATAATTAAAAGTCGTAGAAAAAAAGGACGCAAAGTATTATCTCATTAATTATGACCACTGGCAAGCAGTGGTTTTAAAATATTAGGTGATTTTATGAAGAAAATAAATATTTTAAAAAAAAATGAGGATTTTAATCGTATAATAAGTTCAAATTCGGCTTTTAAATATAAAGATTATATTATATATTTAGAAAAGAATACAAAAGAACCTTATAAATTTGGTTTTTCTGTTGGTAAAAAAATAGGCAATGCCGTTACTCGAAATAAATATAAAAGAAGATTAAAGAATATAATTGACAAAAAAAACTATCAAAATAACTTTAATTGTATTATAATAGTAAGCAAGGGGATTTTAAATCGAAGTTTTAAAGAAATGGAAGAAAATTTATTTAAAGCTTTAGAAATATTAAAAATTACAAAGGAGAAATAGTATGCACAATAAAAAAATAGTAATTGTTCTTTTGTTGATTATGACTTTATCTTTAACCGGGTGTACTCAATATTTAAGAACAGATAAAGGCGGAGTTGTTAAAGAACCAACAACCGGTCAAAATTTAGTTTCGAATATTTTATGTCAACCCGAAAATACTGATGTTTTAAAAACATATAAAAAGAATGATGTAAAAGTTGAAAAACTTCCAAAGTGTGACAAATTTACTCCCGCTAGTGGGGGTTATGAAGGAATATGGAGCACTTTATTTATAAAACCATTAAGTTGGCTTATTATTCAGATAGGGGAAATCGTTAAAAACTTTGGTCTAGCAATCATTATTGTTACGCTTATTATTCGTATGATTATTTTCCCAATCAGTAAAAAGTCAGCTATGCAATCTGAGGGAATGAAAGAAGCATCTAAAGATTTACAAAGATTAGAAAATAAATATCGCAATCGTAATAGTCAACAAGATCAAATGATGAAAGCTCAAGAAATGATGCAAATATATAAGAAGCATAATATTAATCCCATGTCTGGTTGTTTATTTGCTTTTATTCAATTTCCACTATTTTTTGCTTTCTTAGAGAGTTTGTATCGTATTCCTGCCGTATTTGAAGGAAATTTCTTAATATATAATTTAGGAACAAGCCCATTTAATGCATTGTTTGGAACAAGTTTAAATTTTGGTAATTTTATTAATTCATTTAGTACTGGTTCATGGGTATATCTTTTATTACCGATAGCTGTAGGCTTAACGACTTTCTTCTCATTTAAGATGAATTCAGGTATGAATATGGGTAATCCAGAACAAGAAAAACAAATGAAATTAATGATGAATATAATGATGATTTTTATTACCTTTGTTTCATTCACTATGTCAACAAGTATCATTATTTATTGGGTAACAGGCAGCTTATTTACCATAATTCAAACTTTAATTATAAGGAGGCATAAAGATGTTAGAAGTAGTAAGAAACGAAGCCAAGAATAAAGAAGAGGCCTTAAATAAAAGTTTAGAACAATTAAATGTTCGTGAAGACGAAGTATATTATTACTTTGAAGAAACTGAAGGCGGTTTATTTAAAGGAAAAAAATATATTTCGGTTGTTACAACTAAATATGCAGTTAAAGAATACATAAAAGATTTCTTAAAAGAACTTGCTCATAAAATGAATACTAAATTTAATATCGAAGTTATGAATAATGAAGTAGGTTTTTCTGTAATAATTGTTACGGATGATAGTGCGATGTTAATTGGAAAAGATGGTAAAACATTAAATAGTATTCAAACTATTTTAAGACAAAGTTTAAAAAAATATGGTAATTTTGATTTTAAAGTAAATCTCGATATTTCTAATTATAAAGCTCGAAAAGAAAAACATTTAGCTTTTGAAATTAAAAAGATTTGTAAAGAAGTTTTAAAAACTAAAGTAGATGTTAAATTAGATCCAATGAATTCTTATGAAAGAAGAATTGTGCATAATGTTGTTTCTAAGTTTGATAAACTTTATAGTGAATCAGAAGGTGAAGCACCTAATAGATATACTGTTATAAAATATAAAGAAGACTAAAATATTTAAATAGTCTTCTTTTTTTTATCTTTAGGATAGGGCTTTTTTTCATTAGTCATACAAAGAATATAATCAATACTTGTATCATAGTAAATGGCCAGTTTTTTTAAAATATTTGTGGGAATGTCATTAGTTTCAGTTTCATATTGTGAATAGCCAGTTTGTGACATACCTAATATTTTAGCAATATCTTTTTGATATAAATCCTTATCTTCTCTCAAATCCTTTAGTCTATTCATTGCAAATGACCTCCAACTTCATTTTACAATAACTTAAAATAAGTTATTGACTTATAACTTGTTTTAGGTTATACTAATTTTAAAGCGTAACCTAAAATAGGTTATGAGGGAGGTAAAAATGAGAAATAAAAAATATATAATAGGAGGATTAATAGGATTATGTGTACTAATGACTATTGCTTATGGAGCATTTTTAACAAACTTAAATATAAATGGAACTACAAGTATAACAAGTAATTGGAATGTACTAATAACCAATATTGAAAGTAAAACTATAGTTGGAAATGCTTCTAATGAAAAAGAGCCCACTCATGATAAATTATCAGCAACTTTCAGTACTAAATTAGAAAGTCCAGGCGATAGTATCGAATATGAAATAACTGTTGCAAATCAAGGTAATATTGATGCTGTATTAAAAGAAGTTAAGTTATCTAATAATGATAATCAAGCAATTAAATTTACAACAGAAGGATTACTAAAAGGAGAATTACTAAATAAAGGAAAGAGTAAAACATTTATAGTCAAAGTAGAATACTTATCAGATGTAACTGAACAACCAGAAAATACCACAGCCAATTTAACGGTAACATTAGAATATACTCAAAAGAATGTGAATGATGAAGGAATATCAACACCAGAGAAAGAAGAAATCGACATGAAAGGCGTAACTGTACCATTAGTAACTCATGATGATGGATTATATGAAGA
>CANRBD010000027.1 GCA_947628765.1 uncultured Bacilli bacterium | reverse complement strand
ATGGCCATTTTAGAAGCTAAAGCTTTAGGACTAGATAGTTTTATCAGTAAAAATATTGAAAAATATAATGGCTATAACATTAAAGGATGTCAAGAGATTACAAATGAACTTGTTAATGCCCATAAAAACCATAATAAACAATATGATGATTTAAAAAAATATAATGAAGAAATTTTAAAGTCGTTAAATAATTTATTTGAATTATAAAAAGCCAATTTTAGTATTGGCTTATTTTTTTATAAAAAGTATTTTCGTCATCCTTAATAGGCTGTTTGTAAGATAATTTATGGACCTTATTTTCTTTTAATAATTCATCAAATGTATGTTTATCATATTTTTGATTTAAAAGAGATTGAAGTTTATGTATTTGTTCATTATTATATGGAACAGAATCAAATTTAGTTTTAATGTTTTTAATATTTTTATATGCGATTTCAATAACATAATCTATTAAAAAATAATCAATTAATAGTTTATGCTCTTGGAAATAACTATTGAAAAAATCTACCATAAAATCATAAAATCCTTGATTTTCTCCACCAATGAAAAACCCACACCATCTTCCTTTGGAAATGCTAGTTTTATCAGCGGTATGAAATTTTATTGTATAAAAATTATGTGATACATTTTTAAAAGGATTATCAGTTAAAAATATTGTTGCATCCATCCAGAAACCACCATATTTTTTTAATAAATTCATTCTTAAATAGTCTGAAAAAGTAGTAAAAGTCATTTCTTTTTTGTTTAGTTTTTCTTTAATAAAATCTGGTATTTTAAAATATTTATTTATATTTTTTTCAGTAATAATTATTATTTGTTTATCTGGCATATATTTATTTATGCTTGTTAAGCATTTATTTACGATTTCAGGTGCTTTTTTAGTGCCTTGCCACCAAAATATCCAAATTTTATTTGAAAATTTTTCGGTGTTATAGTTTTTGTTTTTATAATTGTTGATTATGTCTTTGTATTGATTTTCTAAATATTTATTAATCGCTTTATTTTTGGCGATTTTTAATTTAACTTTTAAGTTTTGACAAATTCTTAATTTATTTAACACCATAATAAGTATTTGGATTAACCATAGTTTTAGGCCAAATTCTTTTATATATGTTAAAGGCTTTTCTTTCATATGTCTACCTCCATTTATATTGTAACAAATCGCTATAATAAAGTCTAGGTATTGTTTTTAATTTAATGAATATTTTAGGAGCATAGAACTCACTGAAAATTGGCGAATATCATTTTTTCTTTATCGATGAAAATGGCTTATTTTATTATAGAAAAAAATATGATAACATGGTATAATTATTATAGGTTGGGGTGAGCTAAATGAAAAAAATAATGTTTTTGATTTTATTTTTGGCGATGTTTATTTTCGGAGTTGATAAAGTTAATGCTCAAACACTTGAAAATGGTAGGTATATTATAAAAAGTGCATTAAATACAAATATGGCACTAGATGTTTACCGAGGTAAAGCTGTCAATGAGGCTAATATTCAGTTATTTTCTTTAAATGGGGCAAACAATCAACAATGGGATGTTAAATCACTTGGAAATGGATATTATTCGATAAAATCAGCATTAAGTGAAAATTTTTCATTAGATGTTTATAAAGCAAGTAAGAAACCAGAAACTAATCTTCAATTATTTACCTATAGCGGGACAAGTAATCAAGAATGGATAATTAAGGATGCTGGAAAAGGATATTATTATATTATTTCAAGGTGCAATAATTTAGCGCTTGATGTCCATGGAGGCAGAGCATTTGCACAAGCAAATATTCAATTATATACGCAGACAGGAAATTCTAATCAAAAATTTTTATTTGAAAAAGTAGAAATGCCGGAAAAGACTATCGAAAATGGTATTTACACAATTAAAAGTGCGCTAGATGACAACATGATTATTGAACCTTCTAATGGAATTGCTACGAGTCAAACCAATGTGCAACTATATAATAGTAATAATCGTGATTATCAAAAATGGAATGTGAAATATTTAAACGATGGATATTATTCAATTACAATGTATTTAAATGATCAAATGTCTTTAGATGTGCATGGCGCTGGTAAAATACCCGAAACTAATGTAGAAATATTTCCATTTTCTGGCAGCAATAATCAACAATGGATAATTAAGGATGCGGGAGAAGGATACTATTATATTATTTCAAAGTGCAATAATTTAGCGCTTGATGTACATGGAGGCAGAGCAAGAGCTAGCTCTAATATTCAAACATTTACAAAAACTGGAAATAGCAATCAAAAATTTAAATTTGAACAGGCTAAAGAAACTAGTGCTGAACACACACTTGATGATGGAACATATATAATTAAAAGTGCCTTAAATAATAAAAAAGTTTTGGATGTCCATGGAGGTGCAACTAATAATGGCACTAACGTTGAAATCTTTGGACAACATGGTGGAAATAACCAAAAATGGAATATCAAAGATTTAGGAAATGGGTATTATACTATTCAAACGGCGTTAAGTGATAACATGTATTTAAATGTCCATAATGCTGGAAAAACTACTGGAACAAATGTTGAATTAAATGCTAATAATAATTTTACCGATAATCAGCAATGGATAATTAAAGATGCTGGAGAGGGATACTATTATATTATTTCCAAATGTAATAATTTATATTTAGAAACATATAATGGCTCATCTAGTGATGGTGCTAATGTTGTTACGGGTACATATAAGGGTCAAAATTTGCAAAAATTTAAATTTATTTCGACAGAAGTTAATGTCGATGAACAACAATTTAAAAATGGTGTTTATAGTTTTGCAAGTTTGACAAACTTAAACCAAGTTTTTGATGTTTATAGAAGCGTTAGATTTGATAATACTAATGTAACATTATTTACCAATAACAATCAAAATAATCAATTATGGTACGTTACATACGTAAAAGATGGTTACTATTCAATAACAAGTGCTTTGAACATAAAAGTGGCCTTAACTGCGGAGAAAGAGGGCACAGCAGAAGGAACTAATATATGTATTTCAAAATATAAAGGCACTGATTCACAGCTTTGGCGTATTAAAAATCTTGGTAATAATGAAATCTCATTAATTTCGAAAGCTAGCGAATTATATGTAACTGGCGTTGATGCTGTAGCTAAAGATGGAACAAATATAGTATTAAAACAAAGTAATGGTACTAATACCCAAAAATTTAAAATGAATGAGTATAAAAATACAAAAATTTATCATGGTATTGATATTTCACACTGGAACTTTGAAGGTGGTAAAAGTGTTAATTTTGATACATTAGCTTCTAATACTGATGTGAATTTTGTTATAATTCATGCTGGATATGGTCAAGATACGACAGATCCTAAAACTAAAGTTGATTCTCAAATGGATTCTAAGTATGAATATATGGTTGAGCAATGTGAAAAATATAATATTCCATATGCAGTTTATTTATATTCGTATGCAACTGATATTAGTCAAATAAGTACAATTACTGTAGGTGATATAAACACTATCGGTGAAGCAAATCATATGCTTAATCTTTTGGATAAAGTCGATAAAAAGGGATATAAACCAATTTTGGGAACCCAAGTTTTTTTAGACATGGAAGATGCTTCTACTCAAAGTGCTGGTAAAGAAAGATTAACTAATATAGCTGACACTTTTTGTTCTAAAATACAAGCAGGAGGTTATAGTTGTGGAATATATGCAAACAAAAATTGGTTTACCAATTATCTTGATCAGTCAAAATTAGGAAAAAAATACACATTATGGCTTGCCGAATATTTTCCTATGCCAAATCCTACCTTTAAAGATGCCGAAGCTAGAAGAACGACTTATATGACCGATAATTTTACTTATTGGCAATTTGCATCAGATGGGTTAATCACGGGTACTAAAGGTAATACAGATTTAAATTTGGGATATGATATTTTTGAGAAATAAATATTAGTACTATTAAAATAAAAATGAATAAATAATTAATAAATAAAAGCAATGAAGTAGGTTTATAATCATTGCTTTTTATTATATAAAATATATTTTAAATTTTTAAAATGAAAATCAAAAATATTTTTAATATTTTAATTTATCTTTTTATGTGTTATACTTTTATAGGTGAATATTATTTATATGAAGTCATTTATTAAACAAAATATTTTTATTATTATTTATTCATTTCTATTATCGATGGTTATTTTTTGGCAATTTATAATCGATTATAATGGAATAAAGTTGGGTTTTTTAACTACTAAAAATTTGTTGATTTCTATCCCTGTAATAATAGGAATAACAGTAATTATCTTTTTTATTACAAGATTTTTTATTAACAAAATAGTTAATATAAATTTTGAAAAAAGAACCTATACAAAAAAAGAGATAAAAAAAGTTTTTTTAATATCAATGCTATTTATGATAGTTGTTTGGACACTTTGCTTTTTAACATATTATCCTGGAGGTGCATTATATGACACTTATTTGCAAATAGATCGTCCAATATATGCCACGACCCAGCATCCTATAGGATATAGTATTATTATATATTTTTTTGTGAAAGTATTGGGATATAAAATTTTTCATAGCGCATTAATAGGCTGGGTCATATATTCAATATTCCAAATGTTATTACTGGCGTTTAGTTTATCATTTACTTTTGTGTTTTTAATGAAAAGAAATGTTTCTTTAAAATTTATTATACCTTTAATATTAATATATAGTTTTATACCTATATATGCAACTTTTTCTATATATGCTACTAAAGATGTATTTTTTGTGTTGCTACTTCTTTATCTTACTCTTTTGATTATTAAGATAGTTGAAAACAAAGATGAAATATTGCCTAAGGTATATATATATATATATATTAATTGGCTTTTCTCTTATGCTCTTAAGAAGAAACAGCAGTTTAATTTATGTAATTCTTACAATTCTTTTAATAATTATTTATCATAAAAAATTAAAGCCATTTATTTATCTTTGCCTTTTAGCACCTTTGATAATGAATTACGCTGTTAATTTTACTATAACCCATAAATTTGGTGTGGAGCCTTTATTTCAAGAAGGCATGGCTATTCCATTACAGCAACTGTCGGCTACTGTTGCCACTGATGGCAAAATGACGGCTTATGAGAGAAACTATATGAAGAAACTTTTACCACTTAAAACTATTAAGGAAAAGTATGATCCAAATACAACCGATAGTATCAAATGGAATAGTAAGTTTAATAGACAATATTTACAAAATCATCAAGCAGAATTTTTTAAAGTTTGGGCTAGTGTTTTACCTAAGAACTTTAAAACATATGTCGAAAGTTATTTATTAGAAACATACTATTTTTGGAAGCTGCAACCAATTTCACCAAGGTCTAGTATGTATAATGATACGCATACCGACTATGAGGGTGATTATGTTGAAAGCGTGAAAGATAAATTTAATCTTAAAGTTAGAGATTTATTTCCTAAAACAATCCAAACTAAATTGGAATCTTTCTACCATGATTATTCTAGGTTTATAGGGGAGGGTTTAAGCTTTTGGATACTTTGTTTTTTATCATTGATACTTATTTATAAAAAACAATATAAATATTTATTAGTAACTGTTCCTTTATTTACCTTATGGTTAAGTTTGATGCTAGCTACTCCAGTTAATAGTTCTTTGCGTTATACATTGCCATTTGTATTTATTATGCCCATTCTTGTTTCTTTTATTATTCCCCTTAATAATCACAAATAATATTGAACTTTTAACAATAAAATTTCATTTATGATTAGTATTCTGTTGGAAAAAAAATAAAAATGTGATAATATATATTATCGGTGAGTAACAATGTGGGATGTTGTAGAAATATTATGTTATTGTTTTATTGCTATTTGTGGGCTACTAGTTTTATTTATTAATATTAAATATGATTTTTTTACGAAAAAAAAGCATATTTTTTCAAATATTACTTTATTTGCTGCGGTAATTATTTTTCTCATATTTATTGGTATTATATTTGAAATTTCTGAAAATAGTATAAGTAATAATGGTAAATACTGCACAGTTGATTTTGATAATAAAACTGAAAAGCAAACACAGATACCTAATATTGTATATAATAAGGTTATTATTGTTGGTGATTCGCGTATGCAATTTATTCATTTGGATAACAAATTAGATATTCCTACTAATTTTATGTTTATAGCTAAAAGTGGGGCAGCAATAGAATGGTTTCAAAGTATAGGTTATCCATCCCTTGTTAAAGCATTAGACAATAGAGACCTAGAATACCATTACCATGTGGTGATAAATATGGGAGTTAATGATGTTCCAATTCCAACTAGTATTAAAAGCCGGGCAGTAGAATATTTTAATATGTACCAAAAGCTTGCTAATGAATATAAAAATGTTAAATTTTATATTTTATCAGTAAATCCAATAGAAAGTAAAGGTGTTTACGATTTATATAAATACATTGATAAGCGAAGAATAATCGAAGAATTTAATCGTGAAATGAATAAGAATATCAAAGAAACCAATTTGCCTAATATTTATATTTGTGATTCATACAACAATATTCATTTTGATACTATTGATGGGCTTCATTATGATTTTGAAACTAATCAAAGAATTTTAAAATATATTTCAGATGAATGTATTAAATATAATGAAAAAATATCACTTGATTAAGTGATATTTTTTTAATTTAATCCCCAAACAATAGTAGCTACAAAGAAAGCTACCATTACAAATAACATAAGCCAAATAACTATTTTCTGCATTAATTTAGTCATATCAATAGGCTTTTTTTGTTTCTTTTTATTTTTTGGCACTTTTTTAGTTTCTTCTTTTTGAATTGGTTTAGTTTCCACTTCATTTATAGGTTTTGTTTTCATATTAGTGGATTTAGTGTTTTTGGTTTTTGTATTTTTTTTCTTTTTTTTGCTCATTTTTACACCTCGCTATATTCATTATAATACAAATTTATTTTTTTTGGAATATTTTTATTACAAATTAATATAATTTTGTAGGGAGATAATTTATGAAAAAATACATGGACAAGTTAAGAAAAAATATTCGCATTAATAAAAATTTATTTATATTTCTATTAGTAATAGTTATAATTGGTTTAATATCTGGTTCACTATTTGTAACCATTTTAGGAGCAGATGATAAAACAGTAGTAATAGAATATATGAAAGATTTCTTTAATAATGTACAAACTGAAAAATTAAATTATGATACATCACTTATTAATACACTCATTTTTACAGTAGGTTTTGCTTTAATTGTTTGGATTTTGGGGATATCAGTTATAGGCTTTTTTATAGTAATTTTTATGCTTTTTATGAAAGCCTTTATTTTAGGATTTTCTATAAGTAGTATAATTTCTTGTTATGGCATTAAGGGTCTTATATTAAGCATTATTTATGTTTTTCCACATCACATTATTAATATACTAGTCTTTATTATATTAGCTGCATATGCTTTAATAATTTCTTTCAAATTAATTCAATGTTTAACTGGTAAAAAAACACTTAATTTTAAAAATTTTATGAATAGATATTTAATAATTTTAGCTATTTCAGTGGTTATATTAATACTCACTAGTTTATATGAAATATATGTGGTTCCTAAATTATTGTATTTTTTTATGAATATTATAAAATGATAGATTTTCTATCATTTTTTTGATAAAATTATATGTAGGTGGTTTCATTATGAAAAAAGTTGTTATTGGCATGAGTGGGGGAGTAGATAGTAGTGTAGCTGCTATTATGCTCCAAAAGCAAGGTTACGAAGTAATCGGTTTATTCATGCGTAATTGGGATACTAGTATTAATGGCGATTATTTAGGTAATCCTAATTTAAATAATGATATTTGTCCGCAAGAACAAGATTATAATGATGCCTTAAAAGTATGTAAAAAATTAAATATACCACTTCATCGTGTTGACTTTGTAAAAGAGTATTGGGATTATGTGTTTACTTATTTTTTGGATGAACTTAAAAAGGGAAGAACGCCTAATCCCGATATTATGTGCAATAAATATATTAAATTTGATATGTTTGCTAAAGAAGCTAAAAAACTAGGGGCTGATTATATTGCTACTGGTCATTATGCAAGAATTAAGGACGGTAAATTATTAAGAGGTATTGATAGTAATAAAGATCAAACTTATTTTTTATCACAAGTTTCTAAAAAACAGCTTAAAAATGTTTTATTTCCAATAGGGGAGATGACTAAACCTGAGGTAAGAAAAATTGCTGAAGAATATGATTTAATTACGGCTGATAAAAAAGATTCAACGGGTATTTGCTTTATCGGTGAACGTAATTTTACTAAGTTTTTAGAAAATTATTTACCTAACACACCTGGTGATATTATCGATATTGATACTGGAAAAATATTAGGTAAACATATTGGTCTTATGTATTATACTTTAGGTCAGAGAAGGGGACTTAATATTGGCGGTACCAAGGAAAGACTATTTGTTGCTAAAAAAGATTTAGAAAAGAATATATTATATGTGGCTATGGGCGATGAAAATAAATATTTATTAAGCTATGAAGCCATTATAGAAGATGTTAATTTATTAGATGAAATTCCTTCAAAATGCACCGCTAAATTTAGATATCGTCAAGCTGACAATGATGTTATAGTTTCGAAATTAGATGGTGGTAATTTATTAGTTAAGTATCCGCAAGGAATTAAAAGTGTAACCCCTGGACAAGCTTGTGTATTTTATAATGGTGATGAATGCTTAGGTGGCGGAATAATCAAAGAAATTCATTTCTAATAATAGTAAACATTATATATATTATGGGCTTTTAAAAGAAAAAACAGGAGTGATAGTTATGAAAAATATTTTAAGTTTAATTAGAGTTAAGCATTATTTTAAAAATTTATTGGTGTTTTTACCTTTGATATTTAGTGGCCGATTATTTGAACAAAATAGCTTTTTAATTTGTTTAGTTATTTTTGTTTGCTTTTGTTTTACTTCATCAATTGTTTATGTATTTAATGATTTAAAGGATATTGAAAATGATAAACAGCATCCTTTAAAAAAACATAGGCCTCTTGCATCAGGCAAAATAACTAAAGGACAAGCTGTTGCAATTATGGTTTGTCTACTAATATTGGTTATGTTTATTCAAATAATGCTTGCAAATTTTAAAATATGTAGTTTGAATGCTATTTATATGTGCATACTAGTTTTAATCGCCTATTTAATTCTAAATGTTTTATATAGTTTATATTTAAAAAATGTACCTATTTTTGACATATTAATATTATCATCAGGCTTTTTATTAAGAATTTGGGCTAGCGGAGTTGTTTTGAATATTCCTATTTCAAATTGGTTATTTTTAACTGTATTTTCTGGTTCCCTATTCTTGGGCTTGGGTAAAAGACGCAATGAAATGATTAAAAATAAACATAATTCTCGTTCAGTTTTAAAATACTATACTCAAGAATTCCTAGATAAAAACATGTATACATTTTTGGCTATCACTTTGGTTTTTTATTCATTATGGTGTGTAGATGTTAATATTAGTCCACTGCTTATTTATAGTGTAATATTTATAGTGTTTATATTTATGCGATATACTTTAGATGTTGAAAAAGATTCATATGGCGATCCTATTGAAGTAGTTTTTAATGACAAAATATTATTATTCACAATAATTATATACATCTTATATGTAGGGGGTATTATCTATGCATAAATTTATAAAATCATTTTTTCAAAATATAAAGTCTAAAATATCTCATTGGAATAAAGAAAAATTGGATGATAAAAAAATAAATAAAATAAGTAATATTTTATTTTTGGTTTTCTTTTTTATATATTTACTAGCATCTATATTAATTTTTTATAATCATAATTTAGCTAACAATTGGAGTTTTATTTTTAACTCAGATACAGTCAGGGTTGTAGACAGTTTTACTGACATTGTTGTTCCTCCATATACTAGATTATATGTTCATCCTTTAATAATAGTTTTAATTCAACCTTTAATATTTCTTATTCAAGGGATTACACAAGATGCTTCTTTGGCATGTGCAATTTTTTCAGCCTGCATTTCCGCATTAACTATTAAATATTGTTATAAATTTATTGCTTTATTTGGGAAATTTCGAGGAATAAATTTAATTTTTACTCTAATTTATGCGTTTTCTTTTTCAACTTTTGTATTTACCTCAGCTACAATTGAATTATATAATATATCAGCTTTGGTTATGATTTTATTATGGTATTTAATTGCTAAAATATTAAAACAAAAGAAAGCTTTGAAAAATGATTATTTGTTTTTAGTTTGCTTAGGAATAATATTACCAGGTATAACTATTACTAATTATGTAATTTTTTTAATAGCATCATTAGTTCTACTTTGCGCTAAGGTAATTCCATTTAAAAAGTTAGTTGGTTTGAATTTAATTGTGGTAGCACTTTTCTGTATGATGTCTTTTGTGCAAAATTTTATTTGGCATAATACTGATACAATACTGGATTCATTTAATGCTACAAAAGCTGAAACATCAAAAGACTGGGTTGATTATAGTATTAATTTCGATAAAGTAAAAACATTGGTAGCAACTAATTATTATCGTTCTTTGATAGGTAGCGATATGACTGTTAATACAATTAATCATGCACCAATTTTAGCTTTTACATCAATGAATGTTGTTAGTATTATTTTGATTACACTTTTTTGGTGTTTGTTACTATATTATGTAATTAGGAATTTTCAAAAAAATAGCTGGCTAAATGTCGGACTTGGGCTGTGTCTATTATTTAATTCAGTTTTCCATTGTATCTATGGCAATGATGAGGCATTTTTATATTCGCAGCATTTTTTATATTTAATTATTTTATTATTTGCCATTAATTTTACTGGTAAATCTAAGCTGATATATACATTTTTATCATTATTTGTTTTATATGAAGCATTTACTAATATTTTCTTACTTAATGTTATAAGGACTCTTGCTAGAGAAAATATTGGTAAAAATTATTGGTCACAACATTTCAATGTAATTATATTAGCATTAATAATTATATTATTTATGTTAATTGTTTCCATTTTGATTTACCAGATTATAAAGAAAATAAAAGACTATATATCTAATCAGCATAACAATAACTACTCTAATAGAACAAAATTATTTTTTGAAATTATATTACGAATAATTCTCATAGAATGCTGTTTTGTGACAATTGCTACTACTCCAAAATTTGAAAAATTGTTATGGATAGATTTAAAAGACCCCGGTATTGTAAATTCGTTACAAACAGATAGTATATTTGGCGATAAGTATAGCTCTGAGATAAAACAATATCAAATTTATGATGAAGAATATTCTAAATTTGTTGAACGTTATAATATTACATTAAATGAGGATTATAAGGATATTAATTTTTATCTATTTGGTATGGGCAATCGTACGAAAATATTATTTAAAGATAATAAATTGATAGATATTTTCACTAAAAAAACACTCTATGAGTGGAATGTAAAAGATTATGTAATTATTCCAAATATATATACAGTTTTAATTAGAACGTTTGACAATACTTATTATAAAATTTACGAGAATGATAACGGTGTATATATCCAAAAATTTAATAAAAAGGCAAAACTAATTAAAGGCACTGATAAACATATAGATCTTTATAATTTTGCAGGTCAAGAATATAGCAATGTAAAAAAGGTATTATATAATGAAATATTATTTAATATTAAAGATGGTAAAGTTTATCCAAATATTATAGTTTATGATAAGCCTTGGTATCGAGATGCCGCATTAGCTGGTATGGTTCTTAAAAGCACTAATAATGTATCGTTAATTGAAGATTGGATAAGTCATGAAACAGAAATATATGATAAGCAAAATGCTGGTATTTCTGAACCTGATAATTTAGGAGAATTATTATATTTAATATCTATTTCTAAAAATGGCAATAAAAAATTAGAAAATTCTATTATTAAAGAAGCCGAAAAAATAGCCTCTAATAATGAGGACGGATATTATATTATAGGTAAAACAGATTTTTCCGAATTAAATAATTATCAAAATTTATGGTATAAATTTGGAATTGATTCAGTACATAAAACTACAGATATTTCATATAAAGGAAATCCAGATCGTTATAATTCTACAGCATGGTGGGCCAACCAAACAAATAAAAATAAATTACCAACTATGAATTCTTCTAAACAATTTCCTTATTTAAGTTGGGCTCAATATCATACAATTAAAAAAGGAAAAATCTTTAGCAATGTTAATTTTTATCCATTATCTTGGGAACAAAATGCTTCACAAGCTGATTATTCCAAAATGAAAGTCATAGATGATTATTTTGTTAATAATAAAATCTCCCCTGTTCATACGTGGATGGCTTCAGAAATGCTTTTGTTCCTACTTGATGATACTGGTGATTTAGATATATAATAAGATTACTATAGTAATAAAGTATGCTATAAAATAGCATACTTTTACTTTACATTTTACTTGACATTTATTTTTATTA
>CANRBD010000026.1 GCA_947628765.1 uncultured Bacilli bacterium | reverse complement strand
ACCAGATATGACTCTCATATCGCGACTGTTGATTAGCAATTTTTTAAGCTACTCCCTTTTAAATTTTGGTGACCCCTGCCAAAGAGGCTAATTATAAGTGTTTTTTAAGTATTTGTTTTTATTTTTCATTCCCATTTTAACACTTGTTTTTATTGATTGTCAACACTTTTACGTTTTATTTCTTTTTTGATGTTTGTTTCTATTTTTTATTTCTTTTTCCTATTGCATTATTTATTGCATTAACTTTGCATTAATTTTTTTAAGAAATATTGTTGATTATATAGCAATAAAAAAATAGGAGACTGTTTAAATATCTCCTAAATATTACTATTATTTACAGCCACCAGTCCATAATACATAACCACATTTCTTTTTCGTTGTTCCATCTACTGTATATCTTACAAGTGGTCTGCCATTATCAATGCTTAAATATTCTGCTTTTTCCCAAGGATTTAAACAGCCTATTTTCGAAGTTAATCCTGTGTCTGAATAAACTGGTTCTGGTGTACTTCCATTTTGATATATCTTTGCCCTTTCTAAATTACCTCCTCCATTTGTTATTTTTGGTATTGGTTGAGCTTGTATTCCTAATTGTTCTCTTATCTTATTTAAAAATCTTTCCCAACCTAAATCTAAAGTTCTATGAGGACAATATTTATTTGCAAAGTCTTGATGTTTAAATACTCTGTCAATTCCCCAACCGTATTGTTTTAATAAATATGCTATATAGGCTACTGCCATATCTTCACTTTCTTCAAATCTTTGTCCTCCAGATTTTGAATAGCAAATCTCAATATGTATTTTGTGTGCGTTGCCACTTCCATATCTTCCATCTCCAGAAGCATAGCAACTTCTATCGAAAGGAAGTCCTGTAACAACTCTGTAATTGTCTACTGCAACGTGGAATGAACATTTATTTCCATTTCCTATCATATAAGATATTTCTGACATTGCAGAAGCATCGTTCGCTGTATTGTGTACACATATTCCATCTTTACTTGTTACATCTGGACATTTAATAGGGTATTTAGATGTTGGGCATACTACATTAGTTATTTGCCTTAATCTTCACCTGCCTCATATTCGGTTTCAAATGTATTTTCAGCTATATTCTTTTCATATAACTCTTGAGAAAATTCTATTGTTTCTTCTATAATATTATCCATACTACTTGTCCTCCTTATTTATTTCATTATTCATATTATTTAATTTCTTTTTTAGCCATTCGGGAATTGGTGCTCCTAATTTGTCGCAATTTTCTGCTAAACTTATTATTTCCATAAAGCATACATAAATCACTAGACCGTACATTGCCATGTCCACACCTATTGCAAATTTTAAAAGTACTCCTACAATTATATAGCATAACTCTGCACATTTTTTCCCTAACCCATCTCTCATTTTTGAACTTGATATCTCGTTATTTTTCCATGCGTTGTAATATCCAGTTATAATATCTAATGCCATTAATGCAAGTGGAGCTATAAATACCCATACTGTGTTTGTGAAATGTATATTGTATAAAATCTGTTCCATTACTCAATCACCTCCTCATCTTCCATAGAAGGTTCTTCATATGTAGGTGGTTTTGAGGTTGGTTCTGAACTTATTTGTTCTTCTGTAATGTTCTTTCCTTTTGCATATGCTGTAACATTAAAAACTGGGCTTATTTCATCGTCTGAATTTATAGTTGTTATCTCATCGTAAGATTTTAAAGAATTTAATATTTCAACTTGTTCTGACGTACACGGTATTAGTTCAGGTTCTGTCAAAATTGCATATACTTTAATATCATTATTGTTTAAAAATTCTTTAAATGAAGAAGGAGTATTATCTTTTAATCTTTCTTGTTTTAGTGTGATGCTCAAAAAATTATCATCAATTTCAATTTTTTCTTCAGGCAATTTCCAATTACTATTTCTAACAACTTTTAACTTATCGCAAAAAGCAATCTTATTTATGCCGTATGAGCAACGTAACCTACATCTATAAAAAGTTGTACCTTCGAGCATAACTACACTTGCTACTTCAAGATTTTTGGGATTAAATTCGGTTAAAAAATGAGCTTCATTCAATATACCATTTATGTTTATAAATTTATCTCTTACTTCATTTCCTGCTTTAAACGGTTTTTGTACTGATATTCTACAATTTCGTTCTTTGTGAGGCATATAATCTGTATCAACATTATCTGTTAACATTAATTTAATTTTAAAATTATCAAATGTAGTATTTGTATTGCAATTTATATTAAACCTTGATAAGAATTTTTCATTCGTACTTTGATATGTATTATAGCTTATTGGATTTTCTTCATTCAATATGGACAAATCCACCTGAACCCCTGCTGAATAATTATCATTAAATGCTCTTGCCAAAGCTTTCCCTTCACAAGTTCCACTTATATAAAAAGCTGAAAGTGTTGATTTGTCTTTTTCAGGGAAAACAGTTTTATTATCTATAACTATATTCACATTATCTCTATCGCAAATTCCGTTAAGAGTAACGGATTGGTCTTCCCAATTATAAGAAACAGTTACTCCATGTATAGTCCCTATTTGTATTTTGGACAAATCCATTAAATTTTTATTTATAATATTAAAAGTTAATTCTCCATTATCTCCACAACTCTTTATATCTACAGTATTTTCTAAACTTGGTGTTTCTTCTTGTTTTGAATTTCCTTCTGTTAAAAACTCTTTAAATCTAGCTTCAATAGTATTGCTTAACTTTAAGATTTCTCCTTCTTCACTTACTGTATTAGCACTATTTTCAATAATGAATAAATACTCTTCTATCTTTTTTTTTACGTCATCTTCTAAAGCCTCAATACGTTGGTCTTGAATTGATTGGCTTTCTTGAAAGTCAGTTACTTTAATGCATTCATCTATTTTACTTTGTAAGTCGTTTACTGCATTGTCAAAAGTTTCTTGACTCACTAAACCGTTTATTAATCCTCCTATTGGAATTGTTATTTCTGTTTTATTTTGTAATGTTAATATTATATTTCCATCTTCATATTTACCATTTACTACGACACTTTCTAATGGAAAATCTATTGTTTTGCTGTCAAGTTCAACATCATCTTGATTTAACAATTTCAAGGTCATTATGTAATTAACTGTATCCATTTCTAAACTTAATTTATTTCCTGCTTTATCTTTTATATCCCCAGCGAATAAATCTATTTTTTGAAAAGGCTCTGCTATTGCTTTACCATAATCAAACTGATTTTCATTTGTTTCATAGGGTTCATCATGCATAAATAATTTTAAATTAGTTGTTTCACTCATTTTATGAACCATCTCCTATTGCAATCCAATATATATTTCTATCTGTGTGTGCAACTCCATCTAAGCTTCTAACATTAACGTTTAATGTTGATGTGTTGACAGATGATACATCTGCCTTAATATTATAGTTTCCTGAGGGAGAAACGATTGCAGAAGGTGCATTTTTAAACCTCTTTTTAAAATTAACAGATACTGTGTTGTAACTACTCTCAGGAGTTTCTACATTACTTAAACACCCCCATTGTATTAGCAAATCTCCAATTTGTGCTACTCCTTCTCTTGCTCCTACAGAACTCAATTTTAAATTATTTTTAACAAAAGTTTCTGTATTTTTTTGCATCTGATTTAAATTTCCACTATCAATTGGAGTTTCCTCGCTTGGTTCATCTTTCCACTCTATTTTTTCTAAATCTACCCTATTTATTCCTCCTAACTTTCTAATTTCATGTATCCAAACACATTTAATACTGCAAAAACACCACCATTAAATTTCTGTATATTTTCAAAATTAGTCCAATAATCCTCAATTGGTTTTGGTGGGTCTGTAGTAGTTTGTATAATAATTCTGTTAATTTCTCCTTTTCTTATATAGTTACTAATATCGTTACTTTGTTTCATTTCTAATTTCGCATCTTTACTACTTGTTGCAATTGTTGGTGTCCAATCTTTATTTCCAAAAGCTCCTTCAATTTTGCTTACACCATTATTGGTAAAATTAACAAATCCATTAATATCAAGATCTAAATAAGAATTTATATTCCCTGAATATATACCTATATTTCTTGTAGTTCCCCATACTGGCTTTGTTACTGAGTTATCAGAGGTTAATGTAGGTGCATGATATATAGTTACATAAGCATATGCTATTGTAAAGTTCTTAGGAATGTCAACTAAAAATTGTATAAAACTTTTTTCATTTTTTACTACTTTTGTTTCAGCACTTTCGCCAAAAACACCATAATATCCCAATGGAACAAAACTATTGGCAAGTATCTCTGCTATTCCATGTGTATAATATAGTCCCACAAACTGTAAATTGCTAAGTAATCCTTTTCCACCAACCAATGATGCACCATCTTTCATTCGAATACCTTTATCATCAATAACAACAGTGTCGTTTGCTATACTGGCATTCCCTTCCTCATCAATTTTAAAACCACCGTTAATTGTTGTTAAACCTTCTAATTGCAACTTATTAGATTGAATTTTTATTTGTTCTGGACTTAAATTGATAAGTGATACTATTTCATCTTTTCCTGCTTTTTCAGATATTTTAATATCTATTTCATCAGCAGTTTCTCTGATTTTTGCATTTGTTTCAACACGAGGAGAATACCATTCATTAAGTTCATTATTAAAAATATATGTTGCCTTCATTTTCCAGTCTGTAAAATCTTTTAAATATATATAATTGTTGCCTTTGTATAATTTTAAATGTGTTCGTTTTACTATTTCTTCTATTGGTTCATCTAATATTGTTGTTACTCCTGTTGCATAATCAACTTCTATATATCTTAAAACTTTAGCTATACATATACCACTTTCTTCATCTATTTCTATGACAAATTTATCGTGTATATCTTCATAATTTCTTAATGGTTTATCAACGTGAAAACTATATTCTCTTTTATAATATCCATTAGAACGTGGAAATAGCTTTTTACTTGGATATAATGTCTTGCTTGGAAGTCTTGGATCTGGTGTTACTACTCTACTTGTTCTACCAACAACTATTGTTATTGTCGTTCCACCTCTAATAGGAAATAACGTTTTGCTTGGATATAATGTTGAATGAGGATACATTCCTTTTATTGTTTTTGCTTCAACTTCAAACTTAAAAATATCTGTTGGCAAACAATCTTCCAAAAGTAACTCATTCGTTCCTTCAACAGTTTTAGTGAAGTCATATATTCTATTTATTTCGTTTGTTATGCTATTAATATCTTGTCTATGAGAAGTCAATTCATTACTAAAATCTGTTTGCTCTTCAACTATATCTTCTATTTCACCATTAATTTTATCTATTTTTCTTTCAGTTTGTTTAAACCTTGTTTTCATTCCTACGACATTTTTATATGCAGTTTGAGTTTTAGTCATTGCTTGTGTTTCTAATTCTCCACTAAATGAACCATTATATTCAAAAGTATGGTTAAAAACATAAGTGTAATGAATTCTATCTTCCATATCTGCTACTTCTAGCATATCGCCTACATCTAAATAAGGAAATCCGTAGTATTTAGTTTTAAAAGGCACATAAGATATTCCTTTTAATGCGTTCCATAACGGTGTAATGACTTTTACTCTTTCTCTTTGACTTATTAAGAAAGGATTATCTTCTATTACTATTTCCGTCAAACCATCTTTTTCAATACTTTCATTATCTTGTAAAACTGTGTTTTCTCCTTCTGTTTCAGAAAGTCTTAATACTAATGAGTTTACTTCTCCCCATTTATTATTTTTACTAAAATCTTCAAAATAATTATTTCCGTCTATATTTTCTTTTGGTATTGTTTCTCCACCATTAATCAAGTTTGTTCCTAACATTTTAACTGGTGTAGCTGTTAATTCTGCTACTGTCATTTTGTGAACATCTTTTACTTTTAATAACGTAGATCTATTTGCAAGAGATGTAATATATACTCTATTGTCTCTGCCTATTTTTGCAAATCCTCCTGCTAATTGTGCAATTGCACTTAATACTGTTCTACAATCTTCATTATTTGTAAACGGATTGCCAAGTATCATATAATCTGCATTTGTAAAATCAATATTACCTGCTTTTAATCCTGCTTGGTCGCACAAATCTTCAAACAATCCACTTGCTTTTATTGGATATGTGACTCTATTTTTATATGGATTATTGAATTTAACCATATAGTCATATCCTTTAAATGATGTTTTTGCTTTTACTTCTTCGTCTGTAGGCTTTTCTATAATAAAATTTCCAAAAGGTACTTCTTCTAATTTATCATTTATATATATTCCAGCATAGGCTTGTATCTCTTTATTTTCTAAATTTATTTCGTTGTTAGGATTTATAATATTTACAGTAATTTTCTTTGATACTGTTGTTCCAATAAATTTGTCATTAACATAGCAATTATCTTCTATTTTGTAATTAACTAATCTACCTTCATAATTTTCACCAACAATATCTATGTCATCTTCAACTACATGTATTCTTCCATATCTATTTAAGCCTATATTTGCTTTACAACTTTCCTTAAATGCTTCACTTATTTCACTATACCTGTCAGCCCACCTACTCTTCTTATAACTTTATTTTTTATTACATCTCTATTAAACTTATATCTGTTGGATTGTATAAAATCCCTTTGTCTTTTCTATCCCATTTCATAGTTGCTTTTCTATCTCCTCTATAACAATTTATCGTTTTAAATGTTCCAGAATAAGGATTTAAAAAAGTTACTTTATATTGTTTTAATGGCAATAATTTGCTAAACAATTTTGTAAAATCTTCTTGAGATAAATGTTTAGTATGTAGAATTAGCTTATATTTCTCTGCTACTGGATTATAGTGCATATATCCTTTAGCATTTCTTCCACTATCATAAGATAAATCATACCATTCTACATCATAACCTTCATCTTTTAATAAATCTGTTAAATCCATTCCATCTATTGTTATTACTTGCTCTACATACCTATTTTATCTCTCCTTTCATTTTTCTGTTGCAATATTTTGGCATATATTGTATAATTATCACAACTAGGAGGTGTTACTATGGCACTAATTAAATGTAAAGAATGTGGCAAGGAAATATCAGACCAAGCTAAGACTTGCCCTAACTGTGGAAGAACTAGAGCAACAAAAGCTGATAAAATATTATATTTTGTAGTTACGTTAATTATTGCTTTAGTTGTTGGAATTACTTATTTCATAACAAAATAAAGTCTTGATGGCTTTATTTTTTTAATATTCAAATGCTGGTTCTCCTGTTTGCATTGTATATTCTCTTGCAGAATTTTGTACCTTTTTAAAGATTACACCATCATCTGTTCTTGCTTCTACATCTACATTTACTTTTACACCTTCATCTCTCATTGCCCTTTTAAAAGCTTCATAACTTGCTTCTGCAATTCTTTCTGTAATATTGTCATTCATATTAACTTGACTTTGTGCTAATATCTGTCCTTTAATAGCACTATAATTTATATACTGGTTTGTATCTACGGCAAAATCTTTTGTGTTTATTTTGATACCTTGATTTAGTTCTTTAAATTCATCTAACGCAATTCCTACTAAACCACTTGTCGCTTTTTTTACTTCTTCTTGTTTCTTTTTTAATCCAACAATATATCCTTCTGTAAAATAATTTCCCATTTTAATAGTTTCTTTTGCTGGAGAACCAGTTTGTTGAGCTTGATTTCCTCCAAATATAGCTTGTTTTACTAAGTCATATCCTGCCCTCCAAACACTATATTGTCCACCAGTTAAAGCATTTAAAAGTCCTTGAACAAACCAATTACCTATTTGATTTGAACCTCCATTACTTTCTCGTCCATCGTTAGCACCTTTTCTTGTTTCATCTCCGACATTATATCCTGCATTATAGCTATTCCCTGATTGACTGTTGATTTCATTTATAGCAGATTGTACTTTATTTCTAGCATCTGTATCCATTCCATTCATTGCAGTATTAAATGCTTGTTTTCCTTTTGCAGAAAGGCTTTCATAAGTTCTTCTATTGTTTTCAGTTAACCCATCTACTGCTATTATTTCTGCTAATACTTTTGCTTTTGCATCTTCTGGCAAACTTTCCATTTTTTTATTAAATTCTGCTTTTGCATTTGCTGATAAATTTTTATATGCTTCTCTTGATGTAGCATCAAGTCCTGTAACGTTTGCTATACTTGCTAGTAATTTTCCTTTTACATCATCTGGTAATGATGCTAATGCTTTATTGAAATCGTCTTTACTTTGAGTAGCTAAAACAGCCCAAGTTGTTGCCATAGAATCTGTCATATTGTCAGTAGTTGTTATTGCACTTAATATTGTAGATTTAGTATCTGTATTAACTTCTGAAAGATTTCCTAAATATTGTCCTTCTGACTTATCCGCTAACTCTTTCCATTTTTCTATAATTTGAGGAGACATTGTATCAGCTGTTGTAACCATTCCTAAGTATAATGCTTGATTTCCTTCGTCCATTTTATTTAATTCTGTTAAAAATGTATCAGTTTGTTCTTTTGCCATAGTTGTTAATGTGTCTTTTGAAATTTGTCCTTGTTCGATCATTTGTGCTGAGAATTCTCCTGTTGATTGGACCATTGCATTTGTTAATTCTTCATTTGCACTTTCTAAATCTCCTGATACAGTTTTATAATGCTCTTGTGCTTTATCTAATGTTTTTTGCATTTTTTCCATATTTGTTTTTGCTTCATATACTTGAGTTGTAAAAGGGTGTCCATTATGTGCATATTCTACCGCTTCATTATATTCTTGAATTGATTTATTATAAGCATCTTGTGCTTTTTTTACTTCTCTTTCTGCTGTTAATTGTTCTTTTAAAACTTCTTTATAAATTTCTTGTTTTGCTTCTAACTCTATTTGTCTCTTTTTGCTCTCTATTAACTGACTTATATTATCTTTCATCTCTTTATAAGAATTTACAACTTCTCCATTTATCTTAATTAAATTGCCATCTCTCTCATATTCTGTTCCTAAAGCAGAATTTAATTGTTTTAATATTAAGTCAGCTCTTTGCTCACAACCTTTTTTTACTCTGCCATTTGCATCTACTAAATCATCTAAACTGTCAATTAGTTTTTCAGAATATTTTATTTCAGTTAATTGTGAAATCTTATTATTATCAACAGCTTCTTTAGCTTTTTCATAAGATTTAGACATATCGTCTACTTCTTTTGCTATATCATTAAATTCTTGTGTACTTAATTCTAATCCATTATTTAATCCTACTATTGCACTTGCTGTACTTATTATTGCTCCTATTAATGCTCCTAATACTGTTCCTACTCCGAGGAAGAATTACACTTCCTAATAAAGCTCCTGCTGCTGTTGCTCCGCCCAATAGAAATAACTAATTCTCCTAATGAGTCTTTAAGATTTTTTGTTTCTTTTGCAAATTGGTTCATCGAATTATATGCCGATAAAGTTCCTATTACAAGTCCTGTTAATCCTCCAGCCACTTTTACACCTGTTGGAATAAGACTCATTGCATCTTTACCTGCTGATATAAAAGATTTTCCCAAACTTAATCCATTTGCTCTAGCATTTTTAAAAGAACTAGTTGTTATTATTCCAAAGCTAGATACATTTGCAATTGTATTTTTTATGCTTGTTATTAAGCTTTTTCCAAATAATCCATTAAATGTAACACTTAAAGAGATTACACTTTCTAAAGCTCCAAGAATTGTTTTCTTTATGTCTCCTGTTTTTATTCCATCTAATAATACTTGTACTCCTTGTATTGTAAGCATTATTCCAAAACCAACTTTTAACTTATTACCTAATGACAATGCTTTACCAAATTTAGTTGCTTTTAATAAACTTACTATACCTAATGCCCCACTAGTTGTTCCCAATATTGTTTCTAGTATTGAGAATAAATTTATATCACCATTTAATAATCTTTTTGTACCTTTGTATTGTGCAAAAATACCTGTAAGCAATAATGTTAATCCAAAAGCAATTTGAAAAGCTTGTGTTTTATTTAATATTCCTAAATTTTTTAATAAATCAGTTATAGCTTTTGATACTTTCCAAGTTCCAAATGCTACCCCTATTGTTTGTATGATTTCCCATATTCTTTTTAAATTATCATAAGAGCCATCTGTTACTCCTAACCAATCAAGTATTTTATCTCTTATCTCTTGAGCTTTACCAGAAATTTTTGACATCATATTATCCCATTCTTTTAAAGAGTTTAATAATTTGTCATCTATTCCTCCTGATATTCCTCCACCACCGCCAGAGCTTCCACCTCCAGCGGATTGTGTTGGTGGTTCTATGTTATTTATTTCATCAAAGCCCATTAGTTGTTTTTTGAATTCTTTTGCTTGTTTTGTTGCTTTTCCTAAATTATCTCCTGCTGTTCCTGCACTATCTGCAACACTTCCTATTCCAGAAGATAATGTACTTCCTCCACTACTTCCTAAGTCTAAATCAAATCCAAATAAACTTGCTAATGCTTTTAAGACTTCTTTTACAGCCATTATAATACCATTTACATATGGCATTATCTTTCCAAATATTCCTACAAAGAATGAACCTGCTACTTGTCCTAATTCTGCTAATTGATTTTTAAATACTTTTATTTGGTTAGCTGGTGTTTCAAAAGTACGAGCAAAATCTCCTTGTGCATTTTTAGCTTGTTCTACTATCGTCAAATATCTTACAATCTCTTTTTCTGCATATGATAATTTGCTTACAGTCCTATCTATACCTAAACTTTGTAATGTTGTTTCCATAGAGCCTTGACTTATATCTACACCTAAAGCTCTAATAGATTTAGTTTGTCCTGTTATTCCAGAATACAATTTATCCATTACTCCTGCTATATCTTGGTTTTTCAATGAAGCTATATCATATCCTGCTTTTGTTAATTGCTCTGATAACCATTCTGATGTTCCTTTATCTACACCTTGATTAGCATATAACGAATTAAACTTAGCTTGAAACTCCATAAGTTCTTTCTTATTTGTTCCAAATTTTTCATTCATTTTATCTTGAAAAGCCATTGCATTTTCATAGTACTGACTCTGTGCTTGGTCTAAATTTCCGTATTCATCTACAACTTTGCCCATAGCAACTTCAAATAAGTTTGTTGTTTCTATCATATCAACACTTGACATTGTTATGTCTTTAACTATATTAAAACCTTTTCTTAATATTCCAAACATTGCACCAAGTTTAACTGTAGATTTTAATGCATCATTAAAGTTTAGCAGTTTTTCTGTACCACTCATTTCCTTCTTTAAGTTGTTAGCCTGTTGTGCTACATTTTTCAATCCTGCATTTCCCTTTAAATTGTTTAGTTGAGTATTTACGTCCTTTAATCCAGATGTTACACTCTCAAGAGCAGTAACAGTCTGATTTAATGCACTTATTGCTGGTTCTATTGCTATTTTTATTTGACTTTCTATATCTCCTACATTGTAACTGCCTTCTGCCCTACTTATCTACTCCTTTACTTAATGCTCTTTTTCCTCGTTTTAATTGTTCTTTTATGCTATTTTCTCTTTCTTCTACTATTTGTTCTTCTACTGTTTTAGAAAAATCATACGGCTTGGATATATATGCCTTATTACTTAAACAAGAACTTGTTGAAATATATACATATAATCCATTTAGCCATGCATTGAAGTTGTCTAATTCTTGCTGTAATTTCATTTTGTCCATATATGATTTTCGGATTTTGTAAAAGCCACATATTGTTCAGTTAAGAATTTTGTTACTTCTTCCAAATCTCCGCCTTCTGCTAAATAATCTTCCATTATCTCAGTAGCTTTCTCTCTGCTAATTACAGGTTGTTTAGCAAGTAATCCAGAATAAAACAACACTTCTGTCATACTTAATATTTTTATATTTGTTACATCTAGACCAGCATTTTCTGCTCTAATTGCATCCTTTCTTGTTGGATAACCTAACAAATATTTCTTATTTTTTACTTCTATTTCTAATAATTTACTCCTAATTCATTCCTCCATCTCTTATTATTTTATTTTTTATTATTCACCTTGTAACAATGAACTAACTTCTTCTGCTGTCTTGTCGTCAATTAAAGTTGCAACTATATGTAATGTTGCTTCTTGTGCTGAACCTGCACTAAATTCGTTTTTCCAAGTTTGTGCTGTTCCTTTAATATATGTTCCAGTACCATCTTGGAATACTACTAAGAACTCGTGTACTTTTCCATCACATACTTTTTTTACAGCTTCATATTTTTCTTTTGTTCTATTATAAGTAAAGTCTTGTGCAGGTGTATCTTTTCTATCATCTATGTATTGTTTTGTAGGACTATCTAGCTCTGTGACTTCAATAGTTCCACCTTCTGCACCACTTGCTGGTACATTTTTAATATTTACTAAATGATCGTACTTTACTTCTCCTTTACTATATAATTTTGTACCTTGATCATTGATTGCTACTACTTCATCTTCCCTATTACATTACCTCCTATAAATTATTTTATTTTCATCAATTTTTGCCTCAAAACGCATATCATGACTATAAACATCAGAATCTGCATTTGGTATTTGTTGATTAAATGTTCTTCTTAATCCATAATGGACATCAAAAACATCATTAACTAATTTAAT
>CANRBD010000025.1 GCA_947628765.1 uncultured Bacilli bacterium | reverse complement strand
TAAAAAATCTTTAAAAGAAGTTATTGAAAAAATTAAAGAAATGGGACTTAAATTCCGCGATGAAGATTAATAGTTAGGAGGAAGATTATGGCTTATAGAAAATTAGGACGTGATAATAAACATCGTCGAAGTATGCTTGCTAACCTAGTTAAAGATATCATTAATAATGAAAAAATTATAACTACGGAAACAAGAGCTAAAGAAGCTCGTAAATTCGTAGATAAAATGATTTCTTATGGAAAAGATGGGTCATTAGGAGCTAGAAGAAAAGCTTTAGCGTTCTTACAAAATGATAAAGATACAGTTAAAAAAGTATTCGATGATTTAGCTGTTAGATATGCTAAAAGAAATGGTGGTTATACCAGAATTTTAAAACTAAATGAACGCCGTGGTGATGATGCTTTAATGGCGCAAATTGAATTAGTAAAAGAGGATGCAAAATAAGCGTTCTTTTTTTGTTTGTTTTTTCAAGGGGTAAATGTTATAATTAATATATTGAGGTGGATTATGGATAGAAAAGATATCAGTAAGATAAAAGCCATAAAGGAAGAAGAAAATGGTTATAGTACTAAATATTGGATTTATGATGATAAATATAAATTAGTAAAATATAATGAGCCAACTTGTATTGATGGCGACATTATGGAAAAATTAGCCGCCGATATTCTAAAGAATATTGGACTTAAGTCTGTTAATGTGGAACTAGGTTATAATGCCGATAAAGATATGCTAGATAAAATCAAAATCACTGATCCTAATTGTGCTTTAATTGAAAGTTATTTAGATGAAGGGGAAACAGATATTAACATTAATAAACCACTACCAAAAGTTAATACCGGCGATGAACAAAAGAATATCAGTAGTTGTTTTTTTAAAACTTTTAATTTGTTTAAAGGGTTACCTAATATTAACGACAATGATTTAAATAATTTAAAAAACGATTACATTCGTCTAGTATTTGGGGATGTAATCATTAATAACGAAGATAGACATTTAAAAAATGTGGAAATAATTTATAATGAAAATAATGCTACTTATGTTTTGGCGCCTTCATTTGATAATGCTCAAAGTTTTAATGCCTATAGTATAGGGGCGGAAGATGGTTATGCTTATGTTGGCAATCAAGCTTTTCCGAATGAAGAAATTATCAAATATATTACTACGCATTATTTAGATGTGATTGGTGATGTTACGGATAATTTAGATTATTTAATGCAAAATCTTCCTAATCTTTTAGAACAATATTCAGATGAAATAAACCCAGACAAAATGAAATTCATTTATACGTATCTTAATAATATTAACGGTTTAACAAAAGAAAATATAAACCAAAATGAAAACCATAAACAAATATAAACACTTATGCAAATTTGGAGTTCTATTCCAAATTTGCATATTTTTTTAAAAATGTGATATAATATAAACAAGAGGTGATCTTATGGCTACTTATAAAACGCGTACGTTAGAAAAAAGTTTAACAAAAATGATAAATGTTTATCCCGTAATTATGGTAACTGGACCTAGACAAGTAGGAAAAACCACGGTTTTAAATCATTTAAAAGCCAATACAAAACAAAAAATTAATTTTGTTTCTTTAGATGACATGAAATTACGTAGTCAAGCTAATGAAGATCCAGAACTTTTTTTAAACACCTTTGAAACACCACTTATTATTGATGAATTTCAATATGCCCCTAACTTACTTTCCT
The DNA here is from genome assembly GCA_947628765.1 of uncultured Bacilli bacterium. Taxonomy (GTDB): domain Bacteria; phylum Bacillota_I; class Bacilli_A; order RF39; family UBA660; genus Coprosoma. Next base: position 11,033 of record CANRBD010000025.1, on the reverse strand, counting down.
ATATTAAAATAGCTGTAGATAAAGCTAGAGAAGATTCACTGTTTGGCAGTGGCAAAAAAGTTCCAACATTATATTATTTAACCGGATCACAAATATTTCAAACAATGGAAGGTGTTTGTGAATCTTTAGCTGGACGTATTGGTATTTTAGATATGCATGCTTTTTCAACTAGGGAATTAAATGCAAAAAATGAAGATATGTTTATTCCAGACATTAATGTACTAAAAAAGAAAACACCAGTGGAGACTTTAAAAGTTGGTAAATTATATGAAAGAATTTTAAAGGGTAGTTATCCAGAAATATATAACAATAAAAACTATGATATTGAAAAATTTTATGAGATTTATGTGCGTACATATATGGAAAGAGATATTAGACAAATTATCAATGTTAAAGATGAAAATAAATTTATGAAATTTATTTCTTCTATAGCGGCCAGAACCGCTCAAGAATATAATGCTAGCAATATTGCTGAAGATGTTGGCATTGATGTGAAAACGGCTCAAGAATGGTTATCAATTTTAAAAAATACGGGACTTGTATTTTTGCTTCAGCCTTTTACCAATAATAATGTCGGCCGCATTATAAAAAGACCAAAGATTTATTTTATGGATACAGGGCTTGCCTGTTATTTAACTGGGTATAGTGATGCCAAAATTTTAGAAAAAAGTGCTTATAACGGAGCAATTTTTGAAACCTATGTAGTAACGGAAATAATCAAATCTTTTACTAACAATGGCAAAGATCCACGCAAACATTTATATTATTATCGTGATAGTAATCAAAAAGAAATAGATTTAGTAATTACGAATAATGATAAAGCTTATCCCGTGGAAATTAAAAAAAGCACAAATCCAGGCAAAGCAGCAGTTAAAAATTTTGGGATGTTGACAAAAAGCAAAATGATAGTTCCTAATGGAATCGTCTTATGTATGGCTGATAGAATTTCAGCTATTGATGAGTTTAATTATATTGTTCCAATAGAATATATTTAATTTTATGCAAATTTGGAGTTCTATTCCAAATTTGCATAAATTATAATTAATAGTTTCAGAAAAGGATTAAATCCTTTTTTCTTTTTAAAAACATAAACTTATATAAAGGAGGCCAAAAGATGAGTTTGATACCAAATGTGCCTCCGAAAATTTTTACCTTAAGCGCGGTGGCGCTTGGGTATTTACTTATTGATGACAATACCGCTAATGAACAAAATGCTTTAGGTAATTGGTTGATGTTAGTGGCACAAGTCCTATGTACCAATGCCTATTTTAAACAAGTGCAATCGGAAAGGCAAATGATAAACGAGACGATGTCAGAAGAAGAAACAATTCAAATGATGCAGAAAATGATTACCGCCTTAAAGACAGAAGTTGAAAATCTAAAAAAAACCCTTTAAAAACCATTTACAAACTAAGTTCTATTCGCTATAATAATCAAATAAGGTGGTGAAAACTATGAAAGCACTTATCACAGGAGCAAGTTCAGGAATTGGCGCTGATATGGCAAGAGTATTAGTAAGTGAAGGCTATGAGGTTATTCTAGTAGCTCGAAGAAAAACTAAGCTAGAAAAATTAGCTAAAGAGTTAGGCGATAAAGCGAAGATTATCGTCATGGATATTTCTAGTACTTATAATTGTATGCAGTTATATAATGAAGTCAAAAAAGAAAAAATTGATATTTTAATCAATAATGCGGGGTTTGGGTTATTTGGAGAATTTAGTGCTGTAAGCATCGATAAAGAACTCGATATGATTGATTTAAATATTAAAGGTATGCATACTTTAACCAAACTGTTTTTGAAAGATTTTAAAAAACGCGATCAAGGTTATATTTTAAATGTCGCATCAGCAGCTGGTTTTATGCCTGGCCCCCTTATGAGTGCTTATTATGCTTCTAAAAGTTATGTGTTAAATTTAAGTATGGGTATCTATGAAGAATTAAAAAAAGCTGGTAGCAATGTGTCTATTAGTGTTCTTTGTCCAGGACCAGTTGAAACTGAATTTAATAAAGTAGCAGGAGTAACTTTTAAAGCTAAATCCCTTGATAGTATGACGGTATCTAAATATGCGATAAAAAAGATGTTTAAAAATAAATTAATCATTATACCTGGCATAATGATGAAAATTGCGGTCTTTTTTGCGAGGTTTGTACCACGTAAATTACTTTTAAAAATTGTCTATCAAATTCAAACAAAAAAAATTAATTAAAGGGGAATGAAAATGTTTGATATGCATTATGATTTACTAACTTTTATTTATATGGCTAGTAAAAATAAAAAAGATATTGACGCTTTATTAAAACCATTTAATCAAGATAATATTATTGGTGTAAGCGCAAATCTTTATTTTATGTCTAAAAAAGAAATGGCTTTGGAATTAGATTATAACAAGCAAATAAACGTGTTAGAAATGTTTAAAACGGCTAAAAGCCTTTTAGAGAAAAGAATTAATCATAATGTAATATATAGTATTGAGGGCTCTGGCTATATAAAAAATTTAAAGGAACTTGAAGAACTTTATAAACATGGTTTAGATGCGATTTTACTAACTTGGAATAATAAAAATAAATATGGTTCCGGTAGTCGCACTAATCGGGGTTTAACCCGAAAAGGTAAAAAGTTTATAAGAAAAGCCCTTGATTTAGGTTTAGCGATTGATTTATCACATGCTAACGAAAAAACTTTTAAAGGAATTATCAAGGAAATAAAAAAAGTCAAAAATCCTATTTGTTATGCTTCACATTCTAACATTGATGAATTATACCATCATCCACGCAATTTAACTAATGAGCAACTTTATGCTTTAAAGGAAGTGGGTGGGATGTTAGGATTAGTAGCATATCCTTTATTTTTAACAGATAGTAATGACAATCAAAAAATTAGAAAGGCTTATACCGATCATATAAAAAAAGCGGTGGCAATTATGGGTGTTGATAATGTCATGTTAGCTAGTGATAATATGGAATATTTATTAGAATTTGATCAGCCTTTTACTAGTCAAAAATCACCATATAATTATGAAAAAATAAACAAGCAAATTTACAATGATTTAAAACCTTATTTTAAAGATGAAGAAATAAAAAAAATTATGTTTGAAAATGCTTTAAGACTATATAAGCGAATTAAGAAACAAAGGGGAAACAAAGGGGCCCATTAAAATATTATTATGAGGTGGGTTTATGAAAAATATATTGGAACTTAAAAATTTATCATTTAAATATGATCAAGAACTTATATTTGATAATTTAGATTTAATAATTGCCAAAAATAAATTTACGACAGTTTTAGGAAGTAGCGGTAGCGGTAAAACAACGCTTGTTAAATTATTAATGGGGGAGTTAACTGGCGATAGGGTTATTATTTTTAATGGTATGGCCATTACACAGGATAATTTACCAGAGCTTTATACTTTAGTGGGGGCAATATTTGAAAATCAATATGATACTTTTATTTTTAAAACGGTCTTTGAAGAACTAGCTTTTCCACTGGAAAATAAAAACTATAGTTCTTTAGAAATTGAAAAGAAAGTTAAAGCTATAAGTGAAAGCCTTAATATTAGTCATTTACTAAAGCAAAACCCTAATACATTACAAACAAGTGATAAAGAGTTAGTTAATTTAGCCGAAGCCTTAATTAAAAATCCGCAAATTTTAATAATTGATGAAGGGTTAAAAGCTTTAGATAAAAAAACAAAAGAGCAAGTTATCGATGTTTTAAAAGAAAAAATAAAAAAACAACATCTTACAGTTATTTATTTTACCCATAATGTTGAAGATAGTTTATATAGTGATGATATTATTGTTTTAGATAATAAAAAAGTTTTAATTCATGGTTCTAAGGAAACAGTTTATCGCGATGAAGAGGTGTTTAATAAAACCCATTTAGAACTACCATTTATTATTGATTTATCAAAAAAATTACAATTTTATAATATGATTGATCAAGATTATTTTAGTATGGAAAAGATGGTGAATGATTTATGGAAATAAAAGTTAATCATCTAGGATATACTTATAACAATAAAACTAAATTAAAAGAGGAAGTATTAAAAGACATTAATTTAGAAATTAAAGATAATACGATTATTGGAATAATTGGTTCTAAAGCATCAGGTAAAACAACGCTCGCGAAGGTTTTGGCCTTACAAAAACTTCCAACTGATGGCGAAATTCAAATGGGCACGATAACTGTAGGTCAAAAAAATGATAGAGACATGATAAAAAATTTAAAACAACAAATTGGTTTTATTGATGAATATTATTATGAATCTTTTATCTATGACACAGTTTATAATGAAATTGAATATATGTTAAATACACATGAATATGTCACTTTAAATCATGAAAAAAGAATAAAGGATTCATTAAAAATTGTCGGCTTAAGCATGGAACTTTTAAACCGTCATGTTAGTACTCTTAGCCAAGGCGAAAAGAAAAAATTGATGCTGGCAAAAATGCTTTCATATAATCCAAAAATAATTATTATTGATGAACCTAGTTTAGATTTAGATAAACATAGTCAAAATGAACTTATTAAACTTTTGAAAATGATGCAATTACGTTATCATAAAACAATTATTTTATTTAGTAGTGATACTGACTTTATTAATCGATTAGCTGAATATGTTTATGTAATAGAAAATGGAACAGTTAAAGAACAAGGCGAAAAGTATGAAATTTTTAAAAATGGCGATTTGGAAGCCCTAGATTTACCATTAATAACTTCTTTTATAAAGTTGGCACGGCTAAAAAAACATGCTAAAATAGAATATAGGGATGACATATATGATTTAATGAAGGATGTGTACCGCAGTGTTAGATAAATTTAATGTCAGCCAATATTATTTTACTTCATTATTATATAGACTTAATCCCTTAACTAAAATAATTTGTATGTTACTTTTTATTTTAATGGTTTTAGCCAGTAATGATTTTATATCGTTAATACTATTAATTGTTTTAGTTAGTTTAATGATGTATATAAGTAAAGTACCATTTGGAATGTACTATTTAGTAACTAAAAAATTTTGGTATCTTTTGTTAGCTATGTTTGTGCTTTTTCTTGTTTTTACTTTTTCCTTATCTACAGGAATTTTGATTTTAGTAAAAACAATACTAGTATTAATTATGCTTGAAATTTTTATGCTGACATCATTAACAGAAATAATATATGGCTTAAACGAACTATTAAAACCATTAGAAAAACATAAAGTTAAAACAAAAAAAATAACTTTTAAAATAGCGGTGGGATTAAGCAAAATTTTAGATTTACTTTATAATTTAAATGAAATTTTTAAAGAAAATTTGATTTATATCAATATTAAAGCAAAGACTGTTAGTAAGTATAATAAAATTAAATATGAAGCAATCATCAAAAAAATGAAAACTAATGGTTTTGATATAAATCATTCACGTACATATAGACATGTAAATAGCTTAAATAAATTAGATACTTATGTCATGGCATTTTATAGTCTTGTGTTTATAATTATCTTAGTGGAAGGAGCGTTATTATGAGATATTTTATGACATTTGCTTATGATGGTTCAAAATATAAAGGATATCAAAAACAACCAAAATGTATAACTGTCCAAGGGGAAATTGAAAAAGCTTTAAAAACAATTAATGGCGGGAAAAAAGTTTCTATTCATGCTTCTGGTCGTACTGATGCTGGCGTGCATGCTTTTAATCAAAAAGCCCATTTTGATTTAGAGATGAAACATATTACGCCAGAGAAATTGAAAGAAGGCTTGAATAGTTTAATTCCGAAGGATATTTATATTAAAAATATGGAAATTGTCGATGATGATTTTCATGCTAGATATAATGTTAAAGCTAAAGAATATCATTATATTATTAATATGGGCGAATATAATCCAATCGAAAAGGACTATGTTTATCAATATAATAAAAAATTAGATGTTGTAGAGATGGAAAGAGCTTTAAAATATTTAGAAGGAACACATAATTTTAAGTCGTTTACAAAATCTGATGATGAACGTGATGACTATGTTAGAACTATTGTGCAAACAAATTTGTTTCGAGATATTAAAAATGTAAATAAAATTACGGTCTCTTTCTTAGGAACCGGCTTTTTAAGATATCAAGTGCGCAATATGATTGGAACCCTTATCGAAATTGGCGAAGGTAAAAGAAAAAGCGAGGATATTATTACGCTTATAAAAGAAGAAGATCGAAAAAAGGCTGGAAAAACAGCGGCTCCTGAAGGATTATACCTTAAAGATGTTCTTTATTAGAAAAAAATGTATATAATGTACTAAAAGCCCAAAAAAACTATGGTTTTTCATTGACTTTTAGTTTTTTTTTTAGTACAATTATAAACGGTACATTTTATTTATCCCACATAAGTAAGTCCTGGGAAAACTTACTAATGTAAAGGAGAAAGGAAAAAATATGAAAACATACATGCAAAGAAAAGAAGATGTAGTTCGTGACTGGTATGTAATCGATGCTACTGATGTTACATTAGGTCGTTTAGCTACAAAAGTTGCTTCTGTTTTAAGAGGTAAACATAAACCTACATATACCCCACATATCGATGGTGGAGACTATGTAATTGTTATTAATGCATCAAAGGTTAATTTAACTGGTGATAAATTAGACAAAAAAATCTACTATGATCACAGTCGTTATACTGGTGGTTTAAGAGAAAGAACAGCTAGAGAAATGAGAGATAACTATCCAGTAGAAATGATCGAAAAGGCCGTAAAAGGTATGCTTCCAAAAGGAAGATTAGGAAGACAAATGTATAAAAAATTATTTGTATATGAAGAAGGAGAACATCCACATAGTGCACAAAAACCAAAAGCACTTAACATGGATTAGGAGGGTTTAAATGGCAGAAAAAAGAGAATTTACCGGAACAGGTAGAAGAAAAGCTTCTGTTGCTAGAGTAACATTAGTTCCTGGATCAGGAAAAATTACAATTAATGGTAGAGATGTTAGAGACTTTATGCCTTATGAAACTAATGTTATGGATTTAATGCAACCTTTAACTATTACAAATAATGAAAAAACATTTGATATTACCGTTAAAGTAAATGGCGGTGGATTTACAGGTCAAACAGGTGCCATCCGTTTAGGAATCACAAGAGCTTTACTTGAATATGATAAAGATAATGAAAATAATGAAGATAGCTATAGAAAGATTTTAAAAAGAGCTGGCTTTATTACTAGAGATTCAAGAGTTAAAGAAAGAAAGAAACCTGGACTTAAAGGCGCACGTAGAGCACCACAATTTAGTAAACGTTAATGATTTTAAGGAACTTATAAACTTGGTTTATAAGTTTTTTTCTTTTAATAAGTACTTAAAACTGTAAAAAATGATGTAAACAGAAGTTTTTTTATCATAATTTCCTTGAATAAAAACTAGAAACTACATATAATCATAATATAAAGGAAGAATATCGGTATGGCCTTATTAGGGGCTGGAATAGTGCCAATTCATGTATAAAACCGATATTCGTGAGACGAAAGTCTCTCCTTTTTTTTTGTTTAAATATACGACTTTTAAAGTATTTTATATAGGTAAATATTCTTCCCTAAAATAGACAAAAATCGACATTTTTGGCTATTTTTTTGACAATTTTTTCCATAATTATTGACAGAAAGAGCTAAAATGGGGTATAGTAAAATTGTAATAAAATAATAAAAAGACAATAGTTGGAGGAGAAGTGTTTTTGTATGAGAGTAAATAAAAAGAAAAAGGTGATAATAGCTAGCCTTATAGCTATCGTTTTTGTAATGACTGTGGCATACGGTGCCTTTATGAGGAACCTAAATATAAGTGGAACCACAAGCATAACTAGTAAGTGGGAAATACTAATAACAAATGTCGCAATGTCTAGTAAGGAAGGAAGAGCCGAAGAAGCAAAAACACCAACATGGGAATCATTAACGGCATCCATGGAGGCAACTTTGTATGAAAAAGGTGATTCAATTACTTATGATGTCACGATTGCAAACCGAGGAGACCTAGATGCTATTTTAAGTAATGTAACTGAAAATAAGGTTTCTAATAATGAGGCAATTATCATCGAAGTAAGTGGATATACTAAGGGTGAAAAATTATTAAGTCAAAATAGTAAAACAATTCAAGTAACTATGAAGTATAATCCAAACTTTGACGGCGTACCAGATGTAGGAAGCACTTCATTAAGTGTTGGTTTTGAGTATCAACAATCTAAAAGTGGTCCTGGTGTTCCAGACAACAGATATTTACTTACTTATGATTATTTGACTAATGGTGGAAAAAGTAGTGACGCTAGTCAAGAATATGTCGGTGAAGGAAGTGATGTTAATCTACAATATACTGCCGAAAAAGAAGGGTACGACTTTGTAGGATGGAATACTAATCCAAATGCACATGACAAATTAGAAACCTATCAAATGCCTTCAGAAGAAGAAACATTATATGCAATATTTAAGAAAACTGTAAAAATAACCTATGAAAAAGACGCAAATATAGATTCAATAGGCAGAGAAGAAGATATAGAATATAAATATAATAATGACAAAGATGTTCAAGTAACTTTACCTTCAATTACTCCAAGAGATCCATATAAAGCCTTAGGTTGGTATAAGGGTGATGATAAAGTAGGTGATGCTTTAGCCCAAGTTAAAATCGAAGATAGTACAACCTTAACTGCAAAATCTGCTATTGCAACTTATGATGTTACTTATGATTATCAAACTAACGGTGGTACTTCATCTAATGCAGTCAACGGACCAGTTGCGGCTAATAGTAAAGTTAATCTACAATATACAGCTGAAAAAGATGGTTATGACTTTGTAGGATGGAATACTAGTCCAAGTGCTCATGCAAAATTAGAAACTTATGATATGCCAGAATCATCAACGACGTTATATGCAATCTTTAAGAAAGATATTACAATTACTTTTGACAAAAATGGAGCTTTAAATCAAACTGATAGTCAAGAAACTATCTCTACTAATGATACTGTGACAAGAACATGCTCAATGTGGAATCAAGAAGAGAATTGTACTGTAACAAGTCCTACAATAACACCACAAGATGGCTTTAGTGTCATCGGATATGGTGAGGCTGCAGAAGATCATGTAGGAGCATGGAAACAAGCAACACCAAAAGAAGTAAACGAGTCTAAAACATACTATGCTCAAACTAAAAAAGATGGAAAAGATATAACGATAACCTTTAATCGAAATGGAGCCAAAACCCAAACTAATGATAAAAATTCACCAGTAACTGATTTAACTGTAACCAGAACATGTTCAATAGAAACCGTATATAATGGAAAAGAACAAAAAAGTACATGTAGTATCACATCTCCAACGATAGTAGGGGAAACAGGTTTTACTGTTATTGGGTATAGTGCTACAGCCGAAGGACATGATAATGCATGGGAACATAATACACCAAAAGAAGTAAACGAATCTAAAACATATTATGCTCAAACTAAAAAAGAAGGAAAAAGTATAACGATAACTTTTAATAAAAATGGAGCAAAAACCCAAACTAATAATGAAAATTCACCAGTAGCTGATTTAACTGTAACCAGAACATGTTCAATAGAAACCGTATATAATGGAAAAACTCAAGCAACAACATGTAGTGTAACATCACCAACGATAGTAGGAGAGGCCGGTTTTAGTGTAATTGGATATGGTGAGGCTGCAGAAGATCATGTAGGAGCATGGAAACAAGCAACACCAAAAGAAGTAAGCGAATCTAAAACATATTATGCTCAAACTAAAAAAGCTGGAAAAACAATAACAATAAATTATAGTAAAGGCGAAGGAGTATCAGAAATAGGCGAGCAATCTAATAGCTGTCAAATTGCTGAAGTGTATAACGGAGCCACACAAAATGCAACATGTAATATAGAACTACCAACTATCACAGCTAAAGACGGTTATACAAAAGAAGCATGGTATAAAGATAGTGTGAAGAAAGGTAGTGCTGGAGACAGTATTGCAGTTAGCGAAAGTGACACTTTTGAAGCTAAAGCTGAAGATACAGCTAATCCAACAATTACAATTACACCAGATACTCAGGCTACATATATAGCTGGTGGAAAAGCTATAACTTTAAATATCACAGATAAAGGAAGCGGATTAAAAGAAAAACAAGCTGTATATTATGCATGGACTAATAGTTCGTCAGTTGTTCCAGCATTTACACAGACAGTAACAACAACAAATACAAATGGTGAATTAACGACCAGTGTAACTATTCCAGCATCAGCATCGCAAACATTAACAGGAGAATATTATTTATGGATAAAAGCGGGAACTGTAAGCGATGTTAAAGGAAATGTAAGTGCCGTAGTTACAAGTAAAGTATTTAAATTTGATAATACAGAATTACAAGTTCAAGTAACGACATCAACAACTACAAAAAGTATTACTGTTACTGGAGTTCCGACAACAGGAAGTCCAATAACAAAATATGAATTTGAAATAGATGGAAATGGTTCATGGATAAATGAACAAACAAAAAACAATCATACTTTTGGAGATTTAACGCATAATTCACCACATACAGTAAAGGTGAGACTTACTAACGAAGCTGGAAAAACAGTAACCTCAGGTGCAACATCAGTAACAACTAGCGAGTTAGATAAAGCGACATTTAAAGAAGCAGATGGAGATAATAATTCAAAAAATGTTACAATAACCTATCCAGAAGGCTGTGGAACAACATTAACGTGTAAATATCAAAAAAATAAAGAAGCAGAACAAACCGTAAGTGGAAAAAACACAGCTACTGTAGAATTTACTGAAAGTGGTAGTGTTACTGCTACAGTAAATGATGGACATAATAATGTATCAAGTTCTTACACTGTAGAACTAGCTGGCGCAGCTGGCCAGTTAGCCGGAAAGGGTACAGCTGATGGTGTATATGCCGATCCAAATGATGATGGAAGATCAGTATATAAAGGAGCGGATCCTAAAAACTATATAACATTTAATGGTGAAGTATGGAGAATAGTATCTTTAGAAGCTGATGGAACAATTAAAATTATGAAAAACCC
>CANRBD010000024.1 GCA_947628765.1 uncultured Bacilli bacterium | reverse complement strand
TATCTACACCACTTGCTCCTTTTAATATTTAACCCTTGTTTGCCAAGGGTTTTTATTTATTTTAATTAATATTTACTAACAAAAAAATAAACCCATATGATATAATAAAAGAAGGAGATGAAATGCATGTATAAAAATAAAAAACTATTTGTCTTAGGAATGGGCAGAAGTGGCGTTGCTGTGAGTAAATTATTGTGTAAAGAAGCTTCAATATTACTCACTGATACAAAATGCGATGATCCCAATTTAAAAAAAGAACTTGAGGATTTAGGAATTAATGTCATAATTACAAATGATCAAGCCCAACTTTTAACACAAAATTTCGATTATTTAATTAAAGGGCCTGCCATTTTTCCCGATAATGAAGTCGTAATGAAAGCAAAGAAATTAAATATCCCTATTACTACAGAAATGGAAGTTGCCTATAACATGTTACCTAAAGATGTTAAAATTATCGGTATTACTGGTTCTAATGGTAAAACAACCACGACTACTATAACCTATGAAATTCTAAAATTAGCTGGACTTCCAGTACATTTAGGAGGTAATATTGGTATCCCTTTATGTAAAATCTACAATGATATTAAAAGTGGCGATATTTTAGTTTTAGAAATTTCTAGTCATCAATTAATCGACTTTGATACATTTAAAACAGATATTAGTGTACTTACTAATTTTAGCAAAGTACATTTAGATATGTTTAAAACTTATGATAATTATAAAAAAAATAAATTAAAAATTTTTAATCATCACACCAATAAAGATATCGCAATTTTAAATATGAATGATGATGAAGTCGTTCAATTAACTAAAAATATTCCTTCAAAAAAAATTTACTTTAACAGTCAAGGTCAAGCTGACATTTATATCAAAGATAATCATATTTATTATGGCGAAGAAGAGATTTGTGAACTTAATGATATCAGAATTAAAGGCTCTCACAATTATGAAAACATTATGTGTGCGATTGGTGTTGCCAAAGAATTAGGCATTGATAATAAATATATTAAAGAAGCATTAGATAATTTTGGCGGCGTAGAACATCGCCTTGAATTTGTAGATAAAATTAACGATAGAGAGTTTTATAATGATTCTAAATCAACTAACAATGCATCTACAATTATTGCCCTATCGGCTTTTAAAACGCCAGTTATTTTATTACTAGGGGGTCTCGATAGAGGCGGATCCTTTGATGAGTTAGATGGTCACTTAGATTATGTCAAAAAAATTATTTGCTTTGGAGAAACTAAAGACAAAATTGCCAAGTTTTGTCAAAAGAAAAATATTTCAGTAACAGAAACCGAAAACTTAGAAGAAGCCACTAAATTAGCTTACAATCTTTCAGAACCCAAAGATACCATTTTACTCTCCCCTGCTTGCGCTAGCCATGACCAATTTAAATCATTTGAAGAACGTGGACAAAAATTTAAAGAAATTATTAGTAAGTTTGAATAATCATTATTTTGGCAATCTAAAATACCTAAAAGTTATAACTTTTAGGTATTTTAAAATGATTAATTTTCCTAATATTTTTTATAAAAAAAGACTTATAATAAGTCTTAATAATTTTCGGCTTTTAATTCAAAGTAAGCTTTTGGATGAGCACATACTGGACAAATAGCTGGAGCTTCTTCACCATAATGTACATGACCACAGTTACGGCAAACCCACATTTTTGGAGCTTCACTTTTAAATACTTTTTCTTCTTTAACTGAAGCTAATAATTTTAAATATCTTTCTTCATGTTCTTTTTCAATTTTACCTACTTCTTCAAAAAGATAAGCAATGTGATCAAAACCTTCTTCTTTGGCCGTTTTAGCAAATTCAGCATACATATCTGTCCATTCATAGTTTTCACCTTCAGCAGCTAGTTTTAAAGCTTCTTTAGTATCTACTTTTAAGCTATCTTTAATATCACCACCAAATAATAATTTTAACCATAATTTAGCATGTTCTTTTTCATTATTAGCAGTTTCTTCAAAAATAGCCGCAATTTGCTGATAACCTTCATTTTTAGCAGTACTAGCAAAATATGTATATTTGTTACGAGCTTGGCTTTCACCAGCAAAAGCGGTTAATAAATTAGTTTCAGTTTTACTTCCTTTTAATTCCATTGTTAAATCCTCCTTTTTAATTATAGAATTACATTTTAATTATATCATATTTAGACTTCCTAGACAATTAATTAGCAATCTTTTTTGCAAGTTCATTATACTGACTTAAGGCACTAGTTTCTAAAAAGACAATACGATTATTTTCAATTTTCCATTTCCCTTTGTTTTGTACTAATAAATTAATTATTTCTTCTTCCGTACTTATAAGATTATTAATCTGTTGACTAGCCTCATCTAATGTAGTCTTGGCTGAAGTTAAGTCTTTTTCTAAAATATCATTGACTATAAGTTCACGATATAAATCATTATAATATTCATCTAAACCTTCTTTATTAAATTCTTGCATAATAGCCTCAGTACTAGTCATATTTGTAAGTTTCGTTAGTTTTTCATTTAAAGACGTTTTAGTCTCAGTTAAATATTTTTTACTATTAACAAAATCAGGACCATCAGTTTGGTAATTATCAGCCGTCAACATATTAGCCAATTTATCATCATCAATTAATTTCATTATTGCTTGTAAAGTAACGGCATAATCATCTAAATAACTTTTAATGGCTTTCTCTACTTTAGCATAATCACCATGTGTTTTAATAGGCGTGTTATACCTATCTTTAGTAATATCTTTTTTATCTAATATCGCAATTTCCTCACGTAGTACATCTTCTTGCTTTAAATCCGAAAACACAATATAGCCAATCGCAAAAGCAATTAAGACAATAAGCACACAAGCTACAATAATAACATTCCTTTTAAGTTTTCTTTTTTTCATATATTATCCTCCTAATCATATTATAACATAAATTAATCAATTTGAATGGGTTGACTCATAATTTCAATAATTAAATCCATATTATCATCTTTAGCGACAATATTTTTCCTAATAGCTCCGCATTTAGAACATTTATAAACTATCTTATAGGTTTTTTTAAAGTTTTCAATGGCTATTGGCTTTAAAATTCCATGGCAACTTTCTTGTCTATCGCCAGGGTTTATATCGACATGCTTAGAACATAAACACTTTGGACAATGATCACGTGCTGTATAGCCTAAAGGTGACACTTTAAACCCACATATAGCACAAGTAAAGCTTTCATCTCTCATTGTAAATTTTTTTGCCATTTTGAAACCTCCTTTATTATTATAACACGTTAGGTACAAAAAAAAGTATAAATTTTATACTTTTTTTATAATCTTCTTAACCTAGCAAAATCTTCGTATCTAAGAATAAACTTGTATGCAGTTTTTTCGTGGAAGATCATGAACCAACATTCTAAATCTTCACGAATTTCGTTATAAATAATTGGTGAATGTAATTCTTCTTCAATATCTACTAAGTCAGTAAAGTCTTTAATATGAACAACATCATATTGTGTTAAATTAGGTACATTTTCAGCTTTAGCAATAACATCGCCATAATCTTTAAGGATCTTATTAAGTGTAAGAACATATTCAGATTTCTTAGTTGTAGTAAGTAATCCGCTACCTAATTTCTTAAGCATAAATACCATAAATAGTAATAAGGCTATACCCATAACTAGTAATGGAATATTAACTTCAACTTTTCCAACTTTAGCTTCATCATAAACGGTTTTACCACCATTATTGATATAATCAGGTTTTATCTCAACCGTTGGTTTTACTAATGGAATAATTAATTTCATTGTATTAGATTCTTGTAAAGTTTTTTCTTGACCTTTGAGTCCACCATTAATATTAATTTTAAGAGCTAAATCAAGACTAGAATCTACAGTTAAACCAAATTTGTTTCTAAAGTCAATCATGATTTGATTATAAGTATTGTAATCAAGTGTTACTGTTTTATTAATAGTAATATTTTGACCAGTGCCACTCTTAGTTTCGGCTGGTACGATTGGATAACTTCTTGACCATACTTCTACAGATTTACCATCTGATTCCGCATAATTGCCTTTAACAGTAGCTGTAATATCATATGAATATGTATATTCTAATTCTTTAGAACTTTGGAAAGAATATTTAGTATCAACTTCAATACGATCAATTAATGAAGCAATATACTGTTTATTCATTCCAAGTGTTTTAGTGGTAAAGAATGCATTATCTTTAAGTAAAACACGATATCCTAAATTACTATTGTAACTATAAGTATATAATTCATCTTTTTCACTTTTGCCACCACTTATACTCTTGGTTATTGTCCAAATTGAGAAAATCATGACTGCAATAACTATGATTAACAAAAATACTTGAACCCATTGTCTTAATATTAATTTATTTCCATTTTTTAGTTTCATTTTTTCACCCTCTTATTCTTCTAAGATACCATTCCGCTTAACCATACAGATGGATATCCAATATATTTTATAACAAATGCAACTTTTCCAACTACTTGATCGCTTGAAACTGGATTTAAATCGTTGCCATTGTTGTTATCACCTTTTGTAATAAATGTTCTATTACCATAAACATCGTTTTCGATTTCAACAATTCTATGAATAACGTATTGTGAACCGCTAGCGTATTGAACAATATCACCTTTTTTAAGTTCACGTTTCTCCGCTTTATTAAGTTTTTCTACTACTACGGCATCACCACGGTCAAATGTTGGTGACATACTACCTGATAAAACAGCTATTGGTTGATATTTAAATATTCCAATTACAAAGCCGGCCACTAAAGCAATAACAATAAATACCGGTATGTATACCGCTGGACTATATTGTCTACTTTCACGTTTTGAAAATCTTTCAGTCTTTTTAACGTGAACATAGTTCAAATATACAAATACTGCAAGCGGTAATGTTACCCCAATAATAGCTGTTCCAAACCAATCTAAATTTGGTAAAATTGGAACGACAAATTCTGGTAATGTTACAAATAGTCGATAAACTATTGGTAATTTAGGTCCGCCAATTAAAGCTAAATAAGTAAATACACCATTAGATACTATTAGCGGAATAAGTGTTGACACAGTATAAATAAATCCTTCTTTAACATTAGCAAAATGATCAAAGAAATTAGTAAATGATAAATTAGCTAAGGTAAATAAAATTGTAACTAGAATAAAATTAAATTTCCGTTTGTGCTCAACTTTAATCATTGAAGCTCTTATGAATTCTTGGAAGAAAATGATACCACCAAATGACCATATATTAGTAATAACACTAAATATATTTTTAGAATAAGGCGTCTTCTGGAATCCAAAGATTAAACCTAAAAGGAAATACAAAATGATATAAATTATCATGACGATAATTAAGCTTTGTGTTTTATTACTTTCATCTTTTACGCGCAGTACACTATCTTTACTTAACAAGATAGCCATAACACATAACCCAATCCACATCATAGGATTGATAAGTTCGTTATAAAAAGGAACTTGTGATGGTGTTATAACTAAAGAGTTAATGATTATATATAAGATTACTAACGCTGACATTATTAATGATTTCTTCATCTCATACCCCTCTTACCTCAATTCACCTATTATCATTACTATAGAACATTATAGCATATGAATACACTTTTAGCAATGGAATAAACAAAAAAAATTGATTTTTTTAATGTTTTTTTAACTATATACATAAAAACTTAAGCCTATAAGCTTAAGTTAGTTTTATTATGCTTCTTTTTGACTATAACTTAAAGTCATAGTTAAAGCCTCAGTTATAACTGCTGGCTGACTCGTAACCGCTGGATTATAGGTAACTGTGACTGTAAACTGTCTGCTTTCAGTAGCTGGTAATTCATCACTTATATTAATACCATCATATGAATATGTAATAGCTGGATTTTCTTCTTCACTAAACACAATATTATCTAATACCGCATTTAAATTTCCTTCATTTTTAACTTCAACTGTATAGGTTATAGAATCACCAGGAGATTTGAATGTACATTCAAACATTGCTTTTAAACGATCTTGTTCAACATCAGTTTTAACATTTGCTGCAGTTCCAGATGGAGATCCCTCATCAATACTTTGGATATGAACATCCCATCTTGATTCAATGTTAGCGATTCCATTAATATTTAACTGTGTAGCAAAAGCTGCATACCCTACAGCCATAACAACTAAAACCGCAAGTAAGCCTCCAATAATTATATTTTTATTTCTCTGTTCCATATTCATCTTCCTTTCAGGGTATAATCTTATTTACATAATAACATAAATAAAGTTGTTTGACAAGAAAATAAATAAGTAAATGTAAAGAAAAACTATCAGTTTAAACTGATAGTATAATTTATATTATAGGTTTACGCATCAGCTTGAACATAAGATAAGACCATTTTTAGATTACTCTTTAATTGTTTTGCATCAGGCTGCGTTTTAATTTTATCGTTGTATGTAACGGTTACTTGGAATGTTACTTTATCAGTATCAGAATCATTTGCGGCTGCTAATGTGCTGTTTACACTAATTCCTGTATAACTATACACAATAGCATTGTCACCTTCATAACTAGTTCCTTGGTTTTCAACAGCATCACCTGCTTCAGCCGTACCAGTGCCATTGTTAGTTTGGTTAAATGTAATAGCATTTAATTTAGCAGGTAGTGTTCCAGTGTTTTCCACCGTAACATTATAAGTTACTGAATCCCCAGGCGCTACTAATTCACTTTCAAATGTTGCCGCTAAATTTCCTTCGGTAACTGCTGAGCTTTTACTAGTAGCTGTTCCAGTTGGGTCTCCTGATACGGAAATATCCGTGATTTTAACCTCCCATCTTGATTCGATTGTTGCTGTACCATTAATATTTAACTGTGTAGCAAAAGCTGCATACCCTACGGCCATAACAAGTACAATGGCAAGTAATCCTCCAATAAATAAGTTTTTATTTCTTTGTTCCATGTTTATCTTCCTTTCTATTTATAGTTAGTAGCTAGGCTACTCTACTATTAACATAATACCATAATTGCGAACTTTTGGCAATGTCTTTAATAGAAAAAATAGAACTACTAACGTAAAACGTGCTAGTAGTTTACAAAGATTTAAATTAATTACCCATATCTTGAACATAAGTCAAAGTCATTTTTAGATTACTTTTTAACTGTTTGTCTTCTGGTTGAGTGGTAATTTTATCATTATATTTAACTGTTACTTTAAAAGTTACTGAACCAGTATTTGCCTCTAATACAGTACCAGTGGTAATGCCAGCATAACTGTAAACAATAGCATTATCACCATCATAACTGGTACCATTATTTGTAACCTCCTCGCCTTCTTCAGTAGCGCCATCACCATTATTAGTTTGTTTAAAGGTAATATCACTTAACTTGGCAGGTAGTGTTCCAGTGTTTTCCACCGTAACATCATAAGTTACTGAATCGCCAGGCGCTTTTAATTGAGCTTCAAAGTTAGCGGTTAATTCTCCATCTTTCTGTGCGCTAACACTTATACCAGTGCCTGCTGGGTTATTTTCTTCTTCAGATACTTTAATATCCTTAATATGAACATCCCACCTAGAGGTAATATTAGCAGTACCATTAATGGTTAAAGTAGTAGCAAAAGCTGCATACCCTACGGCCATAACAAATACAATGGCAAGTAATCCTCCGATTAAAGCATTTTTGTTCTTTTGTTCCATAGTTTCCTCCTTAATAAATATTTTAAGTTAGGGCATGATTCTTTCCCTACCTTGTTTTTATCATACCATAATTATTTCTATTTGACAATCCTCGAAAATAAAAACCAAGCATAATGCTTGATTTTCTATTTTATTAATTATTCTCCTTTATCTTGTTCATAAGATAGAACGACAGTTAAATCACTCTTTAATTGAGCATTAGTAGGTTGTGAAGTAACAGCGCTATTATAAGCTACAGTAATTGTAAATGTTGCAGTGTTTGATTCACCACTAGCTAATTTATCTCCAATTTTAATACCACTAATAGAATATGTAATTGGGTTAGATGTATTAGTAGCGAAATTGCCTTGTGTAGCATCTCCAGTTACATCTACAGAATCGCTAGCACTACTACCAGTATTGTTTTGAGTAAATGTAATTCCAGATACTTTAGCATTTAAGTTACCACTATTTTCGACAACTACAGTGTAAGTAATTGAATCACCAGGTGATTGTAATTGAGTACCAAAATTAGCTTGTAAGTTATTGTCTGGATCTACTTTTGTAACTTCAGTTTGGTTAGTAGCTGTTCCAGTTGGTGCTCCTGCAGTAATACTCTTAATATGAACATCCCACTTAGATGTAATTTGAGCAGTACCATTAATGGTTAATTGAGTCGCAAATGCAGCATAACCTACAGCCATAATAAATACGATAGCAAGTAATCCTCCTATTAATAAATTTTTGTTTTTGTGTTCCATAATACCTATCCTTTCTTTTTGCTAAGCAGCATATTATGATTACTACTTTCGTATTTACTATAACATAATCATTTTAATTTTTCAAGAACAACTGCATAGTTTGACACATTTTTTACTTTTTTACATTACCTTTGGAATACTTATGCCTAATAAATGTAATAATGTTTTAATTACATAGTTATTGAAATTAAGTACGGTATTAAAATCTTCTTTTTGAATTCCTGTAAGACCGGCCACTTTATTATTCTGATAAAAGTTATTAGCTAAAACTGATAATTCATATAAATATTCGGCAATATAATGTGGTCTTCTTTCTTTAGAAGCCAAATCTAATACATCGCTTACTTCTAATAATTTTAATCTTAAAGCTCTATCTGTTTCACTATATATTGCATTGGATAATTTATTAGTGCTTTCATTAATGATTTTATTAATTCTTAAATATGTATATAAAATATATGGCCCAGTTTTGCCAACAACCTCACTAAATTTCTTGATATCAAAAATATAGTTACGTTCAAGGTTGTTTTGAAGGTCAGCAAATTTAATAATCGCATTAACGATTTTATCAATGTCTTCTTCATCCATATTTTTATTTTCTTCTCTTAAATTAATAAATTCTTCTTTAACTTTCAAAATTAAATCTTCAAGTTTTAAAGTTCCGCCATCTCTAGTTTTAAAAGGCTTATTGTTTGGTCCATTAACCGTTCCATTTCCATGATGTTGTAAAATTCCTTCGAAAATATGGCTTTTTCTAGCCGCTCTAAATACTTGTTCAAAATACATACTTTGTCGACCATCGACTACATATATAATTTCATCAGGATGAAAATCTTTTACACGTTGCCAAATTGTTCCTAAATCAGAAGTAGCATATAAATATGCCCCATCACTCTTTTGAATTAAACAAGGTGGCATTTCGATTTTATCATCTTTTTCCTTAACCTCGATTATTTTGGCTCCATCATCAATTTTAATAACATTTTGTTTTTCCATGTATTCTAACATTTCAGGAAATTGTTTATGTGCATGGCTTTCACCATACCAATAGTCAAAATGCACATCTAAATAATCATATATCCTCTTAATATCAGCAACTGATGTATCCCATATTTTTTTCCATAATATTTGATATTTAGGATCGCCATCTTGAAGATTTTTAGTAATTTCTAGGCATTTAGCTTTTACTTCTTCATCTTCTTTACATAAAGCACTTATTTTGGGATATGTTTCGTTTAAATAATCTAAAGTTACTTCTACATCTTCGGGTTTGGTATCAGGAAAATCTTTTAAAATACCATAGATTACTTGTCCCATTTGCGTACCAATATCGCCTAAATGCACATCACCAATTACTTTATTTCCTTTAAATTTTAAAATATTATAAATAGATTGCCCGATAATAGCTGGTCTAATATGACCAACGTGTAATGGCTTAGCTACATTAGGTCCACCGTAATCAACTACAATAGTGTGATTTTCTTTAGTAGAACCTAATATTTCTTTGTCCATAAGGCTTCTTAAATTATTGCATAAATATTCATCACTTACTTTAATATTGATAAATCCTGGAGTAGCAGCTACAACCTCTTTAAAATATTGACTAAAATTTTTAGCTTCATTAATTTTTTTAACTACTTCTTCGGCAATCATAATTGGCGCTTTATGGTACTCTTTGGCAAGCTTAAAACAATCATCACATTGAAAGTCAGCATCTTTATTTGACTTAACTATTCTAACTTCCGTATTATAACCTAATTCCTCAAAAGCTTTTTTAAATAATTCTTGCATAATATCCCTCCTTATATAAAAAAATTCTATAAACTAAGGACGAGTAAACCCGCGGTGCCACCTTAATTCATAGAATTTCTATGCTTCTTAAAATCTTTAATGCAGATAATACAAACAGCTCATAGGTCACGTTCATAAAAGTATATTTATTTAGTTTCCACTCTCCTAAACTCACTTTGAAACATGGACTTTTATTACTATTCCTAATCAAGGCCTTGACACAATTATATAAGAATAACCGTAAAAAGTCAAACAAAAAGTTCTTTTGTAAAGAACTTTATAGATATTTTTTAGCTTCGACTAAAGCTTCTCTACCAAACTCTAGTAAATCACGCGCTAGATCAGTTATTTTTTTATCAACGTGTTTTTCATAATACTCTATTTTCTTTTCCATATCTAAATTACCCATAGTAAAGCCTTGAATAAGCATGTCAGCGATAGCTTCATCACTATTATCTTTTTTAACTTCTTTACTAATGCCCATTTTAGACATCATTTCCGCCATCATACCTTTGCCTTTAGGTTCCGTATCATATTTTTTTAAAAGTTTTTCACTTTTTTTCACAAATTTTTCATAACCTTTAATTTGTTCACTAACTAATTCTTTAATCTTCCCATCTTTTTCTTTTAAATCATTAAGTAAATCGGTTAAGCTTTTCGCTCCCATGTCAGCGGTTGCATAAATATATTCTAATAATTCTAAATTTTCATCCATTATATCAGTCCTTTCACTTTTATAATGTATGTTTTTTTATTTTTTATACATTTGCAAAGAAAAAAGCCTTTATAAAAGGCTGTAATCACTATGGTAGCCCGTACGAGATTTGAACTCGTGTATGTTGCCTTGAGAGGGCAATGTGTTAGACCGCTTCACCAACGGGCCGCATCCATAATGTATTTTACCATACTATATATTTTTAATCAAGAATAAACTTAAAGCTAGTTTTTTCCCTGACCAGCTAACATACCAGAAATCCATGCAAAAGTTAAATTATAACCGCCACAATCGCCATCGACATCTAATATTTCCCCAGCAAAATATAAATCTTTGACCAATAAAGATTCAAAAGTATGCGGATTGATTTCTGAAAGTAAAATTCCCCCGGCACATGTTTGAGCATGTTCATATGACTTAGTATTAATAATTTTTAATTTAAAAGTTGTAATATTTTCCTTTAGTTTTTCTTTTTGTTCTAAAGTTAAACAAGACCATGTCGTTTTTTTATTTATATTAGCTTTTTCCATTAGAAAATCAGCTAGTTTATAGTTTAAAAGGCCATCAAAAAGCTCACTTAAATTACGGCCTTTAACTTTTTTATTACGTAGTTCCATATAATTTATAAAATCAGAAATTTCTGGAAGAAAATTAATTACAATTTCTTCTTTTACATCTTCGGCAAGTCCGCGAACACATAAACTACTTAAATTAAAAATGCATATCCCACTAACCCCGTAATCTGTAAACTGTATTTCCCCTACTTCTGATTTTAATAAATTATCATTATCAAGTAAGGAAACTTTTACATCGCATCTTACACCACTTAACTTTTTAACATTTTCTTTAGTAACTAACTGTACCAAAGCTGGAAGTGGTTTAATAATATGATGTCCAAAAGAAGCTGCAAGCATATAGCCTATACCATCACTACCAGTTTTAGGAGCGGCTTTTGAGCCGGTAGCTATTATCACTTTATCACAAATAATGTTATCCGTCTCAGGATTAATAATGAATTGATCTTTTTTAATGATTTTAGTCACACAAATATCATTTTTTATTTTTACACCATTGATTTTGCATTCACAAAGCAAAGCTTCTTTAATACTAACGGCTTGATTTGAATTAGGATAATATAAACCATTTTTAATTTTAGGAACAATGCCAATTTGCTCAAAGAAATCCATAATTTCATTTAAATTTTTATCGGTAATAATTTCTTTTAAAAGTTCAGGATTAGAAGAATGATAATGATTTAAATTTCTATCAGCATTAAAATAATTACACCTGCCATTACCTGTCATTAGAATTTTTTTACCGACATGGTTATTTCGTTCTAAAACAGTTACTTGAAAACCACTTTTGGCACCATATATAGCCGCTACTAAACCGGCCGCTCCACCACCAACAACTACTAATTTTTTCATCTAATCACCAACCTTTTTTACATATTGTAATGTAAACAAATATTTTATTTAACATTTTACTTTCTGTTTAGATGTTTTATAAATATATTCTTCTTGATTTTTTTCACTATCTATTAAAATTATAGAACCATTATCCATAGTTTTTATACTATTATACCACTCAGGTGAATAATGATAATAATTCATTATAATAGTTTTAATAGTTGCTCCATGTGAAACTACAAATAATTCTTCATAGTTATCACGATATATCATGTCTAAAAACATTCTTGTTCGAAGAGCAACATCAAATGGACTTTCACCTTGCGGAAACTTGGCATAAAATTTACTATTATTTTGATAATGATTATCATAAAACTTAAATTCCTCCGGATATAACTTTTTAATTAATTCAATTTCTTTATCACTAAATAATCCGTATTGCTGCTCTATTAAAGTAATATCTTCTTTAACATTTTTAATTTTTAAATAGTTGTTAATGATATCAGCTGTTTGCCGAGTTCTTTTAAAAGGACTAACCCATAATACTGCTCTTTCTAATGGTATTTCATGCTTGTCGACATAAGCTTTTAAAAAAGCACCCGTTTTATACACTTGAAATTTACCTTCTTCAGTTAATGGTACCATATTATCAGGAAGTCCAATTTTATAGTTTTCTTTTGTATTTTGACTAGATTCACCATGTCTTATTAAAAATAGTTTCATTACACCACCATCCATAAGAGATATTTATTATATTTTAACACATTTTAAATAAAAGAAAAACTCAAACAAAGTTTGAGTTTAATTTTCTTGGTATCCTAAAGGAAGAAGTACGACAACTTTATTTTATTAATTTCTTTTGTTTTTGGCAATATGCAAGTGTGTTTTCTAAATTGTCAAAATTTCTTATAAAATATATTGTATCAAGAACAAATGTTTGATATAATTGATTTGGAACATTTAATAGTTGGGTGATTGCCAAACTTCATAAAGAAGGGAGGCGATATAATGAACAAGAAGGATTTTTTAATTCTATCTTTAGTAATTCTTATC